>JAGLYE010000038.1 GCA_023132505.1 Bacteroidales bacterium
CAGGGTAGAGGTTCCGGGCGAAGATATCACCAATGCAATCAAGAAATTATGGGAACAGGGACTGTTTGAAGATATCCGCATCTCTGCTACAAGGTTTCAGGGCGATATGGTGTTTTTGGATATTTACCTGCTGGAAAGGCCACGGCTTACCAAGTTTTCTTTCAAAGGGGTTAAAAAATCGGAAGCGGATAATATCCGCGATGAAATGCATCTTACACGAGGAGATGTAGTTACTGATAATTTGCTGATGAGGATCGATAATATCATTACCGGCTATTTCAGCGACAAAGGCTTCCTGGATGTGGAAGTTGATATCCGGCAAATTTCCGATACAACAAAAGCCAATAACGTGATCCTTGAAATTGTTATCGATAAAAATGAAAGGGTCAGGATCTATCAGATCAATGTATATGGCAATGAAAACCTTACAACACAGAAAATCAAGTCGGCATTCAAGGAAACCAAGGAGAAAGGACTTTTTCGACCACTTTACGGCATTGATAAACTGTTAATTGATGTTATCTGGGACGCTTTGCGCCTGAAGTTTCCTAAGATGATCATGGATTTTCAATCATACATAAACGAGACAATACGCATCAGGATCTTCAAATCATCAAAATTCATTGAAACCAATTATGAGGACGATCTTCGTAACCTCATTGCCAAATACAATGAAGTCGGTTATCGCGATGCCAAGGTGGTGAAAGATTCTGTATCGCGGAACCCGGATGGTACCCTGAATATCGATGTCTGGTTAGATGAAGGCAAGCAATATTACTTCAGGAATATCACCTGGGTTGGAAATACAAAATATTCCAGTGAATACCTGAACTCCATACTTAGGATACAAAAGGGGGATGTGTACAATCAGGATCTGCTTACAACAAACCTTACTTTCAACCCTAATGGATATGACGTAAGCTCTATATATCTCGACGATGGTTATCTGTTTTTTAATGTTGAGCCCGTTGAAGTGCTGGTTGAAAACGACTCCATCGACCTGGAGATCAGGGTACGTGAGGGGAAACAGGCAACCATTAACAAGGTAGAGGTAAGAGGAAATACCAAGACCAACGATCATGTGGTGATCAGGGAGATCAAGACCAGGCCAGGCGAACTATTTAGCAGGGAAGCCATTATCCGTACGGTCAGGGAACTGGGCATGCTAAAGTATTTCAACCCGGAAACCATTGCTCCCGATGTATTGCCCAACCCGGAAGATGGTACAGTGGATATCATATATTCGGTTGAAGAGACATCTGCTGATCAGATCGAGCTGTCGGGCGGATGGGGCTACGGCAGGATTATTGGTACCCTGGGGGTTTCATTTAATAACTTCAGCCTTCGGAGTTTCTTTAAAAAAGGCGCGTGGAGGCCTGTCCCATCCGGCGATGGTCAGAAACTTTCTCTACGTATTCAGAGTTATGGCAGGGGGTATATCAGCTACAGTGCCGCTTTTACCGAACCCTGGCTGGGTGGCCGGAAGCCAAATGCCTTCAGCGTTTCTTACTACCACTCACTCTATTCCAATGGATTGCCAAGGAGCGATACCAATCGCTCTTACTTCAAGATCAATGGCCTTACCTTTGGGCTTAGGCAGCGCCTGAAATGGCCTGATGACTTCTTTACATTGTACCAGGCCATCAATCTGCAACGATACGACCTGCATAAGTACACAACTATCTTCACCTTTGGGGATGGTTCAGGTACATATAATAACTTCAATTATAATATCGTACTGGGAAGAAATTCAACTGCACCAAGTTATATCTATCCTCGTACCGGTTCGAATCTTTCCTTTTCGGTCGAACTTACACCTCCTTATTCGCTCTTCAATGATGCCGATTACACTAAAATGTCGGATAATGAAAAATACAAATGGATAGAATATCATAAATGGAAGTTTGAAGCAACTTATTTCCTTGAGGTGGCCCCGAAATTTGTGGTCATGGGAAGGCTGAAATACGGCTTCCTGGGTTCATATAACAGCGATATCGGCATTACGCCTTTTGAAAGGTTTTACCTTGGCGGTGACGGGCTTTCAGGCTATAATAACCTTGACGGCAGGGAGATCATTGGGATGCGTGGCTATGGCAACGAAACATTGACCCCATACTACTATAAAGAAAGAAATATTGGAGGTACGGTATATTGTAAATATACATTGGAGATGAGGTACCCCTTGTCGCTGAATCCCTCGGCCACCATATACGCCCTTGCCTTTGTGGAAGCAGGTAAAGCCTGGTTGTATCATCCGGGCTTCAACCCCTTTGACCTTTACCGGTCGGCAGGCTTTGGCATGCGGGTATTCCTGCCGATGTTCGGGATGCTCGGACTCGACTGGGGATACGGATTTGATGACGTTCCCGGACTGCCCGGTGCCAATGGCGGACAATTCCACTTTTCCATTAACCAGTCAATTGATTAATCACAAAATCAATTTATGGCAGGTTTTTTGTATTTGCTTATAAAAATAAAATATCGGAGGACTTACACATGAAAAAATTAATTTTAACCATTGCCGTGATCTTATCTGTTGTTGCAGTATCCATGGCACAGAAATATGCCTTTGTCGATTCGGATTATATCCTTGAGAACATTCCAGAATACCAGGATGCCCTCGACATTTTGGATGAGTTCTCTATCCAGTGGCAGAAAGAAATAGAAGAAAAATTTGCTGAAGTGGATCGGCTCTACCAGGACTACCAGGCAGAAGCCGTTCTTCTTCCCGAGGATATGAAAAAGCAAAGGGAAAGTGAGATCATCAAGCGTGAAAAAGAAGCCAAGGACCTGCAAAAGAATCGTTTTGGCAGGGATGGCGCCCTTTTCCTGAAACGCCAGGAACTCGTCCAGCCTATACAGGAAAAAATCTATAATGCCATTGAAGAGATTGCAGAATCACAGAACTATGCATTTGTATTTGATAAAGCAGGAAGCCTGACCATTCTTTTTGCCAGGGCAAAATATGATATCTCCGACGATGTGCTCGATGAAGTTGGCACTGTGATGCAAACCGTCAGGCGCGAAGATAGAAAAGCTCCCCGTAGCAGTGGTACTCCGACCTCTTCAGGTAGGCAACGCGGAAACAGCAACAATGCCAATAAGATGATTGAGCAATATAAAGAGAATTAGCCCTGCATCAACCTGCAAATCAGTTGCTGTCACCAATGATTTATATCAATAATATTTTGTATTTATATTGAATTATTCCATACATTTGCTGGGTTATTGAAAATTTATAATCTATACTGAAATAAAATGAAAAACACTTTGAAAGCTTTACTGATCGTAGCTTTTATGCTTACAGCAACCCTCGCCTGGTCACAAGCCAACCTTAA
The DNA here is from genome assembly GCA_023132505.1 of Bacteroidales bacterium. Lineage (GTDB taxonomy): Bacteria > Bacteroidota > Bacteroidia > Bacteroidales > B18-G4 > B18-G4. The sequence continues at coordinate 3,339 of JAGLYE010000038.1, forward strand.
AATTGGATATATTGATTCACAGGCACTTATTGAGCTGATGCCGGAAAAAGATTCCGTTGAAGCCAAACTCATTTCTTACCAGCGCTCACTGGAAGAGCAAATCGGTGCTATGTACCTCGAATATCAGAATAAAGTTGCCGACTATACCAATAATGTAGATGGCATGTCTGATATCATCAAACAAACTAAGGAAAGGGAAATTGCCGACCTCGAAACTCGTATTACCGAATTTCAGCAAAATGCCGAAGCTGACTTTGGGGCAAAACAACAGCAACTTTATGACCCGCTGATCACCAAAGCCAGGGATGCCATTAAAGCAGTAGCCGAAGCCAATGGTTTTACTTATATCCTTGATGTAAGTATGGGCACCGTACTGTACTATGAAGCAGGTGAAAATTTGCTGCCTCTTGTAAAAGCTAAATTAGGCTTGTAAAAAGAAAATATCTTTGATTTTTTATAAGGGTTGCTATACCTCCCAGGGCTAGCAACCCTTACTACATGGTGATGATTCCCATACCGATTCTTATTTATGGTTCATCAGCATGGATTTGCCGTCGATGGCATCCTTGGGGTAGTCGATGGAATAATGCAATCCGCGGCTTTCCTTCCTCTTGGTTGCCATCTTGATGATCAGGTAGGCAACATTGATCATGTTCCTCAGCTCACAGATGTTAATAGTAAGTATCGATCTGTCGTAGAGTTCTTCTGTTTCACGGTATATGATCTCCAGTCTGTCGAGGGCCCGCTTGAGCCTGAGATCGGAGCGCACGATGCCTACATAACTGCTCATCAGGGCGTGCAGTTCTTTGATGGATTGCGTGATCAGGATCATTTCTTCGTTCAGCACCGTACCTTTAGCATCCCAGTCAGGGACTTCGTCACAAAACCTTATGCCGGAAACCTCTTCAATGGCATTAATGCTGGCCCGGTGAGAGAATACTGCAGATTCTAATAATGAGTTGGATGCCAGTCGGTTGGCACCATGCAGGCCGGTAGAAGCACATTCCCCTGATGCGTAAAGATTCCGGATGGAGCTCCTGGCATATTCATCTACTTTGATCCCCCCGCAGAGATAGTGTGCTGACGGGACAACAGGAATCATATCCCTTGTGATGTCGATATTAATGCTCAGGCATTTGGCATAGATGCGCGGGAAGTTCCTGATAAGTTCATCCTTATCGAGATGGGTAGCATCCAGGAATACATGGTCATCCCCCGATAGTTTCATTTCATTGTCGATGGCCCGGGCCACAATATCCCTGGGTGCCAGTGAAGCACGATTATCATATTTTTGCATGAATTCCTGTCCCTTGATGGTCTTCAATACTGCGCCAAATCCTCGCAGGGCTTCTGTGATCAGGAAGGAAGGTTTTTCAGTGGGGTGATAAAGTGCTGTGGGATGAAATTGAATAAATTCCATGTTCTCCACAATGGCTTTGGCCCGGTATGCCATCGCTATGCCGTCGCCGGTGGCAATTGACGGATTAGTAGTATTGATGTATATGTTGCCTGCCCCACCGGTCGCAAGCATGGTGGTCCTGGCCAGGATGGTCCAGATCTCTTGTTTTTTCATGTCCATGGAATAGACACCGTAGCAATGGATATCTTTATCTTTCCTGGTTATTTTAATGCCAAGATGGTGCTGGGTTATCAGGTCGATGGCAAAATGATCCTCCAGCATCTCAATGTCAGGATGTTCTTCTACCTTACTAAGCAGTGCCCGTTCGATTTCAAGTCCTGTGCTGTCTCTATGGTGAAAAACCCGGCTTTCCGAATGGCCGCCTTCCCGTGCCAGGTCGTAGTCGCCTGAAGCATTTTTGTCGAATTGCGCTCCCCATTCGATCAGCTCCCGGATACGGGCAGTGGATTCCTTAATGGTGAGTTCAACAATATCTTTGTTATTCAATCCGTCACCGGCAATGATGGTGTCAATAATATGTTTTTCATAGGTGTCGGGGGTGTACATCACTGCAGCGATGCCGCCCTGGGCATATTTGGTTGCTGTTTCTTCGGCCCGTGACTTAGTGAGAATGCAAACTTTCCCGTGATCGGCAACTTTCAGTGCATAGATAAGCCCTGCGATGCCGGAACCGATGATCAGAAAATCTATTTTTTTTTGCATGGTTGATATTTATAGCTGCAATAGTGGCGGCATCGACTTCCTCTTTTCCTGGTTTTTCTATTTCTACGTTGAATGACTGCCATCTGTTACCAATACAGATCATTCGGCATTCCTGAGCAAACAGAGCTTGCACTTGCAAAGGTATGAATAATTAAGAATGATTCAAAATAATAAATAAAACAAACAGCTGTATCAAGGGTTCATTTTTAGATAAAAAAAAAGTCCCGCCGGGGCAGGACTTCTTTATGGATTAATTTTTGTTTACAGACCGCTATTATTCCGGTTCAATTGCTTCAACCGGGCAAACATCTGCGCATGATCCGCAGTCAGTGCATATGTCAGGGTCAATCACATAGATATCACCTTCAGAGATTGCCTCTACAGGACACTCGTCGATACAGGTTCCACATGCAGTACAGTCGTCTGTGATTTTGTAAGCCATAATTGTATTTGTTAAATGATAAAAATATTTGCTGCAAATATAAAACACATATTTATTATGATTCGGTTTTTTTAAAGAATGTTTGATTAATTTATTCCTGTTCTAAATAAATACATCTATTACTAAATGATTGATATTCAGTTTGAAATAAAATACCCTGACCCTGTTGAAAATTTGTTGATAATTGCTGATGAGTAATATATAAAACTTATAACTTTGCGGGGTTGTTAAACAATCAGGCACAATGTCGAAAAAAACGAGTAAAGTTATTGAAGTAGATGCGATTGTCGTCAAATTTGCCGGTGATTCCGGCGATGGGATGCAACTCAGTGGAAGCCAGTTTTCTGATACCTCTGCCTTTGCAGGGAACGATCTGTCCACTTTCCCGGATTACCCATCAGAGATCAGGGCTCCCCAGGGGACCGTTGCCGGTGTATCAGGTTTTCAATTGCATATCGGACACAAAGAAATTGATACCCCGGGCGACCTGGCGGATGTGCTGGTTGCCATGAACCCGGCTGCACTCAAAGCTAATATGAAGTGGGTGAAGTCCGGAGCTACCATCATCATTGATATTGACAATTTTGATAATAAATATTATAAAAAGGCGGGTTACATTGAAGACCCCCTGGGTGATGGTACCCTTGATGGCTATAATGTGGTGAAAGCACCTATAAGCCAATTGAGTAAGTCTTCTGTGAAAGACCTGGGTGTTGACTCAAAATCAGCTGAAAGGACCAAGAACCAGTTTGCCCTTGGTATCCTTTATTGGTTATTCAATAAGGACCTGAAATTTGGTGAAGAATTTATCGAGAATAAGTTTGGCAGTAAAAAACCTTTACTTGCCGAGGCCAATAAGCGTGTGCTTCGAGCCGGTTATAATTATGCTGAAACTGTTGAAGCCCTTCACACAACCTACCAGATCAACCCTATCAAGAACCGCAAGGGCAGGTTCAGGAACATAACGGGTAATATAGCCACTGCCTGGGGATTGATGGCTGCGGCAGAACGTGCCGGAATGGAATTATTTCTTGGCTCTTACCCGATCACGCCTGCCTCAGAAATACTTCAGGAGCTTTCAAATATGAAGCATTTCAGGGTGAAAACATTCCAGGCTGAGGATGAGATTGCAGGGATAAACGCTGCCATAGGTGCTAGTTTTGCAGGTGACTTTGCAGTTACCTCCACTTCCGGTCCCGGCCTTGCCCTGAAAGGTGAAGCAATCGGCCTGGCAGTGATCACAGAGCTTCCCCTCGTAATTATAGACGTACAGCGTGGCGGACCGGCAACCGGACTTCCGACCAAACTTGAGCAAGCCGATCTGATGCAGGCTCTTTATGGGCGGAATGGGGAAAGCCCCTGTGTAGTTATTGCAGCAAGCACACCGGCAAACTGCTTCCATTATGCGTTTATGGCCGGAAAGATCACCCTGGAACATATGACCCCGGTAATCCTGCTCACTGATGGATACCTGGCCAATGGTTCTGAGCTGTGGAACATTCCGGTGATTAAGAACATGCCGGAGATCAACCCACCCTTTGTGGAAGATAATACAGAATACCAACCCTATGAACGCAACAAAGATAACCTGGCAAGGTACTGGGCGCTGCCCGGACAGGAAGGCTTGCGCCATCGTATCGGAGGATTGGAAAAAGAAGATATTACCGGAAACGTTTCCCATAACCCACTGAACCATGAGAGAATGGTACACCTCCGGGAGGAAAAAGTACAGAAAGTCGCTGACGTTATCCCAGAGATTAAAGTATCAGGTGAGGAAAGCGGTGACTTGCTGGTTGTAGGCTGGGGTGGTACTTACGGGGCACTGGTCTCAGCTGTAAAGGATATGCAGGAAGAAGGAAAGAAAGTGAGCCTTGCTCAGTTCAATTACATCAAGCCCCTGCCGAAAAATACAGCTGAGGTGTTCGGCAGATTCAAGAAGATAATTGTTTGTGAACTCAACATGGGCCAGTTTGTAAATTACCTGAGGATGAATCTCCCGGAATTTGATTACCTGCAATACAATAAAATTCAGGGATTGCCATTCATGATCTCAGAGCTGAAAGAAAAGATCAATAAAATTCTGGAGGGTTAAAACATGCTTGAAGAAATCAAAACAAAACAGCTGAATACCACAAAAGCTGATTATAAAAGTGATCAGGTGGTTAAATGGTGTGCCGGATGTGGTGATTTTGCCATCCTTTCAGCCGTACAGAGTGCCCTGGTTGAAAGCAACGTAAGGAAAGAAGATGTGGTCTTTGTTTCAGGAATCGGATGCTCGTCAAGGTTCCCTTATTATATGAATACATATGGATTTCATGGTTTGCACGGAAGGGGTGCTGCCATTGCCTCCGGTATCAAAGTTGCCAACCCAAAGCTGGATGTATGGCATATAACCGGCGACGGAGACAGTATGGCTATCGGCGGCAATCATTTCATCCACCTGGTGCGGCGGAATATCGACATGAACGTGATCCTCTTCAACAATAAGATCTATGGTCTTACAAAAGGACAGTACTCGCCAACTACCCCCAGGGGAAGTATCACAAAAACCTCACCTGACGGGACCATTGAAAACCCATTTAAACCCGGCGAGCTTACAATGGGTGCCCAGGGGTCTTTCTTTGCCAGGGTGGTTGACACAGAACCAAAAAGGATGAAAGAAGTGTTCCTTGAGGCTACTAAGCATCGGGGTACATCTATGGTCGAGGTCCTCCAAAATTGTGTGATCTTCAATAACCGTATCCATTCCGAGATCACCGGTAAAGATGTGAGGGACGACCACCAGATCCACCTCGAGCATGGTAAACCCATGATCTTTGGCAAGGAAAAAAATAAAGGCCTTGTTCTCAGAGCCTCACGGCTGGAAGTAGTGACCATTGGCGAGAATGGCATTACTGAAGACGATATTCTCGTGCATGATGCACAGAATCCTGATGATACAACGCATTATATGCTTGTCAGGATGACACTTCCCGAATATCCGGTTGCAACGGGTGTAATTCGGTTTTGCGAATACAATGAGCCCTACGATGCAGAGCTTGAATCCCAGGTGGAAAGGGCCATAGAGAAATCGGAAATGAAGTCTGTACAGGAGTTGATAGAGACGAATTCTTTTATCGTTGATTGATCCGGGCATCTCATTATTTCGTTGATTATCTTGCTTTTCATTGTTTGGGTAGATGATATCCATTAACTTTGTTTCATGATCCATCGCTTTAAATCCTTCATTACAGAGAGGCGTTTATTCCCTGAATCCGGCAAAGTGCTGCTGACTGTAAGCGGAGGCATGGATTCCATGGCTATGGCTGAGCTTTTCTCCAGTGCTGGCTTTAACTTTGCCATCGTTCATTGCAACTTCAAGCTGCGTGGTGAAGATGCAGATGCCGATGAGCGCCTTGTAGAAGCAGCAGCCGGCAGATATGGCGTGGGCTTTTTCTCCGGGTCGTTTAATACTAAGGAGATTGCCAAAGACCGCGGTGACTCTATTCAGATGGCAGCCCGGAACCTCAGGTATTCCTTTTTTGAAGAAATCGCTGCTGCACATGATTTCAAATATATCGCTACGGCACACCACCTCGACGATCAGATCGAAACATTCTTTATCAACCTGATACGGGGATGCGGAATAGCCGGCCTGCATGGCATCAGATTGAAACAAGGGAAGATCATCAGGCCGATGATGTTCGCCTACAGAACAGAAATTGAAGAATATGTGAAAGAGAACAATATCCCGTTCCGGGAAGACAGTTCCAATCAAAGCCTGAAGTACATGAGGAATAAGATCAGGCATGAGCTGATGCCAGGCTTCCTCGAGATGAACCCTGCTTTTCGTGAGGAAATGACAGGCAATATTGCACGCCTGGCAGAAACCGAAGTGGTTTTCAGGCAGTTTATCTCCAAAGCAAAAGCAGTTGTCGTTCGTAAAGAAGAAGATGTGACCGCTATTGATATTCAGAAATTAAAGGAACTGGAACCCCTGCAAACTTTTCTGTATGAATTCATCGCTGAGTTTGGGTTTAAGAAAGAAGATATCAGCAATATCATCCCGGCCATGGATGGTATCCCCGGAAAGATGTTTTTAAGTCCAACCCACCAGTTACTTATTGACAGGCAGAATATACTGATCACCCCTGTCATACCAACTTCCCCCGGGAACAAGGAATATGCTGTTCAAAGGGACAATACAGCATTGAAAACCCCAATTGAGCTGACGATTGAAGTGCACAAAGCCGATGATTATACTATTCCGAAAGAAAATCGAATTGCTTCACTCGATCTTGACAAGCTTTCTTTTCCATTATTGCTGCGTCGCTGGCAAAATGCTGATGCCTTCATCCCCCTGGGAATGAAGAACCGGAAAAAACTAAGTGATTTCTTCATCGACGAAAAGTTTTCCATCTTTAAGAAAGAACGTACATGGGTACTATGTTCAGGCGATGATATTGTCTGGGTTGTAGGCTCAAGGATTGATGAGCGGTATAAAGTTACAGAGGAAACTCAGG
>JAGLYE010000039.1 GCA_023132505.1 Bacteroidales bacterium
GATGTGCGGCAGCATTAGGGCTTGGCAAAAGTGGTTTAAAGGTCGCGCTGATCGATAAGGCAGTGTTCCCTCGTGAAAAGACCTGCGGTGATGCCATCCCGGGACCGGCAATAAAAACCCTCAATAAAACATTTCCCTTTTTTCAGGAAGAGTTCTGCAAGCTAAAGGAAAAACACAGGATCAGTAGCAGCAGTATCATTCTCAATAATGGCAGGTCAATCGATTATCATTGGAAACTTCCGGCTTATAATATCAAAAGGTCTTTATTTGATGCTTTTTTACTGGAACTGGTACGAAAATATGCTTCCGTCGATATCCTGACAGGATGGCTGGTGAGTGAAATTAATCCCGGCACTCCCCACCTGATCAAATCCAATAAAGCAGGTACATCAATAAATGCTAAGCTTATCATCGGCTGCGATGGCGCCGGTTCCATAACAGCAAAAACTTTCCAGCAACCAGCAACCAGTAACCAGCAACCAGTAATAGCTGTAAGGGCATATTATAAAGGAGTAAAGCTTAGTCCGGATACAAATTACTTTTATGTTTCAAACAAATACCTGCCGGGATATTTCTGGGCATTTCCTTTGGGGGATGATGTTTTCAATGTGGGATTCGGGATGAAAACGGACAGGGCTGGAAAAGTACCGCTTAAGATGAAAGAAGTACTTTCAGAATTTATTCAATCAAAGCAAATGAAGAACGCCTTTGCCGGCAGCCAACAGCTTTCAGCAAGCAGCGGAGCTATCATCCCCATCGGAGGGAAACGTGGATCATACAGCGGAGATGGCTACCTCCTCACCGGTGATTCAGCCCTCCTGGCCGATCCTTTGCAGGGACATGGCATCGATAAAGCCATTGTGAGCGGGTTGCTTGCTGCCCGTCACACTGCAAATTGTTTTAAAGAGGATGATTTCAGCGCTGAATTCAATGCGGACTATGATCTCTCAATCAAAAATGGGATTGAAAGGGAGCTAAGAAAGAACCGCCAAAAGCAGCTGATGCTTACGATGTTTCCTTTCTTGCTGCACCTCTACGCGATGTTCAGGAAATAGCATGCCGATCTATTTGGCATTCAGGGGATTTATTTGTATATTACTGAATCAAAACCCAATCTGAATGAGAATAGGGATCACCATTTTTGCGCTTCTTCTCTGCCTGCAAGGACTAGCCGGCTGGGAACCTTTCTCCCCCGAGGGAATACATGCTAATCGTATCAGGTTTTATGTCGACTATCAGAATCATTGGGCAGTAGCCGGTTATCATGGTCTACACCTTTATAACCTCAATACTCAGGAGTGGACATTTAATTCATCAATTCTTCCGGTTGTAGATGCTTCATGGCTTGTTACCTCCTTAATAAGCATCATGGATAATGGATACCCAGGCATTAGCGATTATGCCCGTGGCATGCTGGTAAAGGGCAAATATATTGATTATACCGAAGTGTATATGATTTCCGATAACATGAAATCGTATCCGCAATATGATAATTATAAGCCTGATAACTTTGCCGAACCAGTTGTTGACCATTTACAGCTTTTTCCCAACCCGGCAGGCGATTTTGTAATTGTATATTACAATACTTCTGAATATAGTGCCGCAGGCATACTTCATATTGCCAATATGCAAGGTGTGGTATTGAAAACCATTGAATTAAATAATTGGCAAAACCAGCTAACTTTAAATATTGGCAACATTCCGAACGGAATCTATTTGGTAAGCCTTTTTGTACAAGGTTCGCTTGTTGATAGTAAAAAACTCGTGAAAGGTTCACAATAGTCTTTCTCCATTTAATTAACACGAATATGTTCAGGTTCATTTTATTGATAATTATCATTTTAAATCTGCCTATTACAGGCTCATCACAACCCTGGCCAAAAATCTATGGCAATAACATATCCGGGAATATTTTCTCAATGATTGAGGATTATGATAAGGCCGTTATTTGTGCCGGACAGATTAACAGCGGAGCTTTATTCTCAAGATGGGGGTGGCTTATTAAATCCGATATGAATGGTGAAGTACTTTGGGAGAAAACACTGGGAGGGACATATCTCACTACCCTGAGTAAAATCACAAATACAACTGATAGCGGAAAGATCATTGCAGCCTCAACTACCAAATACAGTGATAACCAGAGCAAGTTCGATGCTGCCTTTATTAAACTCAATGTTTGCGGTGAAATTGAATGGTGCAAGGTATTAATGTCACCCGGAAATAACTATGGGGTAGATGTTATTGAACTTGATAACGGCGATTATATCGGTTTATTGAAGTATTATGGGGGAGATATTACCACGGTGCGCATCAGCCTTGTTAAAATGGATGAAACCGGCGAACCTTTATGGATAGAAAACCTAGCCCAGGACGACCCGGGTATTTATAATGAGGAAGGGCGATATTTACTGCATACCTCCGATAACAATTACCTTGTGGCAGGCGATTGTTCCTATGGAGGACTTAAAGCCTTCTGGATCAAAACCGATACTACAGGCCAACAAATATGGGATTTGAAATGGAGCGGCTTTACCTTAAGTGCATCAAGTCAAACAGTCGAAGCTCCGGGTGGAGGCAGGTTTTATGCCACCGGGGCTGCAGCCGGTAACGGACACCCTATTTCACCTTCTTTGTTCAAGTTTGATATTCATGGTAACACAATTTACCAGCAATACCTCTTGGGCGATACCATTGATGGAGGAGAGTCGTGGTCGCTATGCCAGTATAATGATACTACTTTATTGCATGGCATCGACTGGTCGGAACCAGGTTCAGGGGTTGGTGAGGGAATTTGTGAAATTCTGATGACCGATACACTCGGTAATTTACTTAATCGTAAATTCCTTCTTGAAAGTACCGTATCACCTGATTGCATTATAAAAACATTTGATGATAAAATAATGGTTGTATCCAACTATTATGATGGGAACTGGGATGTTTACCTGTGGAAGCTCAATGCCAATTTAGAAAATGACAGCCTGTACACCCAGCCTTTTACTTATGACAGCCTTTGCCCTTATCCTATTATTTCCGACACAATTGATTTGAATTGCAGCCTACATGTAAACATCAATGAAATACCAGTAAAAACGGCCTATGAAAGACTAATGAAGATTTACCCAAACCCTGCATTTGATGTTTTACACTTTGATTTTCGCCATCTGAATGAAAACTGCTGCTTAAGTATCATTGATGTGTTCGGGCGGGAAGTATTAAAGCTAAGCATTTCCAAGGATCAGGAACATGAACACATAAATATTTCTGGCTTTCCACGAGGCATTTATTTTGCCCTGCTGAAAAATAAAAAGAATAAAATGGCAAGTGAGAATTTTGTTGTTCAGTAATGGGAAATGAAATAAGGATAATATCATAATATTATATTACTTCATATAACATAATTTTCAATATATGAAAATAACTATGAGAATGCAAGTCTTCCTTTTGGTTTTATTGATTTGTCCTCCCGTCATAGCCGGCTGGGAACCCTTCTCCCCGGAGGGAATACATGCGAATCGCATCACCTTCTATGTCGATAATCAGAATAATTGGGCTGTAGCAGGTTCTCATGGCCTTCACCTGTATAACCTCAATACTCAGGAGTGGACATTTAATTCATCAATTCTTCCGGTTGTGGATGCTTCATGGCTTGATGGCGATGATATACTTGTTCTTTTTAATGGCGGTACGATGGAAGACGGTGTGCACTTCCTCTTCATGGAAACAGGGACCTATTATGCATTGCAATACCTGGACACTCCACATTTTATCAAACATTTGCCGGATGCAGGAAGGTTTTATGTCGGCCACTGGCATGGTCTTAAATACTCTGATAATGTCGAGGATTGGTACGATATTGATTTTTTCAACAACATGAATATTGTCGATATGGAAATATTTGGGGATCACTATGTCGTTAGCAGGATCGACAACCTATATGAAGTATATTATTCAGATGATGCCGGAGAGAGCTGGACTATATCCTCCAATGCACCTATGATATCCGACCTCGAATTTGATAACAATGGTAAACTTTACGGAATATTTCCGGATGAATCCTGGTCATCGGGTCTCTGGTCATCCAATGATTTTGGTGCTACCTGGAATGAAGAGTTCTGGGCCACCGGAATCAATTGTGTCGGGACGGATCCTATGGAAAATGTATTTGTTGGTTTTAGTGATGAAGCGTTTCCACCTCATGAAGGAATTGCACGCTGGGATTCCCTAAATCAATCCTTATATTATTTAAACGAAGGGCTGCCCAACCTCAACATAAACCAGATCACATACAATCCCGGTATGAGTGCCATAGCCTTGTTCTGCTGTACCGATACCGGGGTTTACATCAACTATAATTATGTGGGGATGAATGAACCACCTGATCTGTCCTCAGCACCGCTAAAAATATGGCCGAACCCTGCACAGGATAAGTTGAATATCCGTCATGGGCTTGAAGGAAATCTTAGTATCAGCATTTATTCGGCAGAAGGAAAGATGGTCGACAATTTCAGTAGTTCCGATCTATCAAAAGATCTGTACTATGATTGTTCAGGTCTGCATAAGGGAATTTATTTCCTGGTGATTGATAATGGGAATGAAAAACAAAGCATGAAGTGGATTAAAAGGTAATTCCAGCTTTTTCATCATATATATTTCACTATCAAACACCCTGAAAGATGTTAACAACGGGTATTTGAAAAGTTTCTAAGTTTTTTTCCCGGCCTAAATACCTAATGATTATTTTTGCCACAATGGGTAAAGTGGCTGAAAAATATACGGAAGCGAGTGTTCGCTCTCTGGATTGGAAAGAGCATATCCGGATGCGCCCGGGCATGTATATCGGGAAGTTGGGAGACGGGGCTTCACAGGATGATGGCATCTATGTCCTCATCAAGGAGATCATCGACAACTCCATCGATGAATTTGTGATGGGGCACGGAAAAACCATAGAGATTGAAATCAATGAAAAACAGGTAAGGATCCGTGATTTTGGCAGGGGCATTCCCCTGGGATCTGTTGTTGATTGTGTTTCTAAGATCAACACGGGAGCAAAATATGATTCCAGGGTTTTTAAGAAAGCCGTGGGATTGAATGGCGTGGGCTCTAAAGTTGTAAATGCCCTTTCATCCAATTTTATCATTCAATCGGTCCGGGAAGGAAAAATGAAACTCGTTGAGTTCAGTCGCGGGGAAATCGTCCGCAATGATAATGTGAAGAAAGAAAAGGATGAGCCTGACGGCACCATCGTCACCTTCATACCTGACAACGAAGTTTTTGGCAATTTTCATTATATCCACGAGTATGTGGAGAGCATGCTCTGGAACTATGTATTCCTGAATAACGGACTTACCATCAAGTACAATGGGCAAAAGATGCTCGCCAAGAACGGCCTGCTCGACCTGCTCGAGAAGAACATCAATGGCAATGGCGGGTTACTCTACCCCATCATCCATATCAAGGAAGATGACCTGGAATTTGCTTTTACACACAGCTCAAAGCAATATGGTGAGGAGTATTATTCCTTTGTAAACGGCCAGCATACTACCCAGGGCGGGACACACCTGGCAACTTTTAAAGAGGCAATTGTTAAGACTGTCAGGGAATTTTTCAACAAGGATTTTGATACCAGTGATGTTCGTGCATCCATCATGGCTGCGATCAGCATCAAGGTGCAGGAGCCTATATTTGAATCACAGACAAAAACCAAACTTGGCTCACAATTGATAGAACCGGATGGGATAACAATTCGAAACTATGTAACTGATATCGTTAAAAGGAATCTCGATAATTACCTCCACCGCAACCACGAAACTGCAGAGATACTTTATAAAAAGATCCTTCAATCGGAAAAAGAAAGGAAAGAACTGGCAGGTATTAAGAAGCTGGCCAGGGAAAGCGTAAAGAAGGTAAGCCTGCACAACAAGAAGCTGCGCGACTGCCGTGTACATTACAACAATGATGACCGGGGATATGATTCAACACTCTTCATTACCGAAGGTGATTCAGCCAGTGGCTCCATCACCAAGGCCAGGGATGTAATGACGCAAGCGGTTTTTAGTCTCAAAGGCAAGCCACTCAACTGCTTTGGACTGAGCAAGAAGATCGTTTACCAGAATGAAGAATTTAACCTTTTGCAATCGGCTTTGAATATCGATGAGGACCTCGACAACCTGCGCTACAACAATGTTGTGATCGCCACCGATGCCGATGTTGATGGTATGCACATCCGTCTGCTCCTGCTCACCTTCTTCCTGCAATTCTACCCCGAGCTGGTTAAACGCGGGCATGTAAAGATCCTGCAAACTCCGCTCTTCAGGGTTCGGAATAAAAAAGAAACCATTTATTGCTATTCGGAAGAAGAAAAGAAAGCGGCCATAAATAAGCTCGGTTTAAAACCGGAGATCACCCGTTTCAAAGGCCTGGGTGAGATCTCACCTAATGAATTCAGTGGTTTTATCGGTGCCAACATCCGCCTTGACCCGGTATTACTTAAGAGTTCTTCTTCTATCAAGGAATTACTCACCTTTTATATGGGCAAGAACACCCCCGACCGGCAACACTTCATTATCGATAACCTGAGGGTTGAAGAGGATGTGGTGGAGACGGAGAAGGTGGCGTAGGATATCCAGTATCCAGTATCCAGCATCCAGTATCCAGTATCTAGGATCTTAAGTACGATGCTCCATTAATATCTATAATACATCCCGTCAGGTAGGCTGTATCTTCACCGGCAAGGAACACAGCGGTTTTAGCAATTTCCTCCGGCCGTGCCACCCTTTGAAGCGGGCTTTGGTTCCGGATAGCATCCCCGCGGGGGCTATCCAGGATATCTGTGGTCATGTCGGTTTCCACAAAGCCGGGTGCAATGGTATAAACATAAATATTCTTGGATGCGAGTGCAATAGCCATCGACTGGCCCAGGGAATTAATCCCGGCCTTGCTGGCACCATAAGGAAGTGCAAATGGCTCACCACGGAAAGCACCCCTCGAAGAGATGTTTATGATCTTCCCTCCCCCATGGGAGATCATTTCCTTGCTGATCAGAAATGAAAGGTTGGCAAGGCCCACCAAATTGGTATTCAGGGTATGGCTAAAATACTCCCGAAATTCCTCATAGTTTAATTCCAGCAGGTCTGCTTCTTCATAAATACCAGCATTATTTACAAGTATATCTATCTGTCCCTGCTCTTTATTCAACTTATCTACCATTTCATGAACAGCATCAGGATCAGATATATCAACCTGTATAAGGGCATGATTACTGCCCGATAAAGTTGCAAGGGTTTCTTCAGCTGCAATATTGTTTTTATTGTAGTGGAGTATGACCCTTGCTCCGGCTTCGGCAAACTGTGCAGCTATAGCCTTTCCAATCCCGCGTGATGCACCGGTTACCAGCACGGTTTTATCGCTTAAATAGCTTTCCATGCTGGCAAGTTAATAAAAATAGGATTTAGATCAGAAGATGTTGGTAACTTCCTAGATAAAGCGTAAAAACAACGCCGGATTACTGAAGGCCATAATGGAAATCAGGCAGGTAAGGGCAATAATGGTGATGATCATACTATCTTCCGGTTACAACCTCTCCGGCCGAATAATCGAATTCCGAACCCAGCACACTATGAGGTATCACAAAGATTGCCAGGGTGATAATGGCTGCAAAAACAGGCCAGAATCTGTTCTTCGGATATATTCTCAGAACAATATAGGCAATAACCCAAACAATAAAAGCAGCCATCGTCTTGGTGTCGGTAAGATCACTTCCCCAAGGCCAGCCGGTCCACCAATCGCCGAATGCATATTTCTGCATTAGAGGGCCCATCATCAATCCTCCTATCAGCATGGAAAGCACAGCTAGTAATGCATAAATTCGGACCTTTTTGCCTCTTCTCAAGGCCTCCACAGCAGCCATGGTAGAAAGTAGCAGGGCTGTAAAGATGAGGAATACATGAGGAAACGGGATCCAAGACGGGATATAGTCTTTAAACCGGATCACCGTAGGCTCCTCTGTCAGCACGAACTCTTTATCTAGTTTTTTCAATATGATTCGATATGCCAGTTTTCCTGCCGGCGGCTGTGTCGGAAGAATTGCTATTAGTTTGTCACCTTCACTTGTCATTTCAACTACCGACCATTCATCCTTAGTGTTGTTCTTCTTAAATTCACATTTAGCTGTGATTCCATTAAGCGTTTCTCCAGTGAATTCAACCAGGGGTATCAATGACTTTTCACCCGGTTCCTTTTCTTTTTCCCAGCTTCTTAATAATTTAAAATCAAGTGGCTGACCATCGACTTCGATGTTTCCTTTTTGCGGATACGTAGGGCCTGTCATACGCTGGTAGTACAACACAGTACCTGTGAGTAAAATGGCAAAGATCCAGATCAAAATATTTGTGAATAATTTCATGCTATTTATAAGTTATTAGTTTGCTATTACATTAACCGTAAAACGGAAGAATTGTTTTTCAACGACCTGAATTTTCAATCGCATCATAAAAAACCTGATGCAGGTTTGTCCTGATATCGTATTCCATGATCTTGTTGTTGTACATATCGGGATGTACCCTATTGGATAAAAAGATGTACACCAGGCCGTTTTCAGGATCTGCCCATGCATAGGTTCCGGTAAAACCGGAATGTCCAAAACTTGATGAAGAAACTGACTTGCAGGTCGGGCCATCCTCATCATATTCCAGCATAGGCTTGTCAAAGCCTATCCCCCTCCGGTTCCCGTTCAGGGGGAATTGGGTACTGGTGAACTCTTCCAGCACATACTCATCCACATAACGATCACCCCCATAAACTCCGCCATCAAGAAACAACTGCATGATTACAGCCATATCAAATGCATTGGAAAATAGCCCTGCATGCCCTGAAACACCGCCCAACATGGCAGCGCCCTGATCATGTACATCGCCTCTCAGCATCTGCATCCTGAAAATTTTATCATCTTCCGTTGGGGCAATCATTTCCTTCCCAAAACGCCGTAATGGCAAATATCCCATGGTTGACAACCCCAGTGGACGATAATAGCTTTCTTCTGTGTAATCCTCAAAAGATGAATTGATGATGTTCTCCATAGCTTCCTTCAACAGATAAAAGCCAAGGTCACTGTATCTGTACCTGCTGTTCTCGCACAACGAAGAAAACCTTATGCTGTCAAGGATCTCATAATAATAATCCTTGTGTATATACATGCCCTCAGCCACTCTAACGGGGTATTCTTCACTTATTTCCTCATGGTAGATATCCGGATCAATTTCCTTTCCGTCAACTGTGTATCTGAAATAGGGTATCCAGGCCCTGAACCTCGATTGATGAGCCAATAACTCCCTGATAATGACATTCTCTTTATTAGTTTTGGTGAGATAAGGAAGATAGCGCGACAATCTTTGATCGATATCTACCTTTCCTTTCCCATACATATCCATCATGCTAAGCGCTGTAGCTGCAATCTTAGTGAGCGAGGCCAGGTCATAGAGATCGCCCTGGCTGACTTCCTGCTTCCTGTCGTAGGTATGATACCCAAACGATTTATGATAAAATATTTTCCCATCCTTTGCAGCCAGCACCTGGCACCCGGGATATGCTTTGAGCCTGATCCCCGAAAGGGCAATGGAATCAGCTTTTGCAATGAAAGAGTCGCAGATGCCAAGTATGGCCGGGTCGGCAAATTTAAAGCGTATAGCCTGCGTTTCTATACCGGTGCCGGCCTCAAACAGGCCGTCGATGCCAACAGGCAACTTAGCCTTTGCCCCTATTCCGCCAAAGATAATTTCCGCAGCTATCTCTTCGGCCATGAGATTATCCTGGTATGAAATGATAACAGCCTCCGGCAATTGTGTTGAACCCAATTCAGACAGTGCATAAGGGCTGGCAAACAGATCAAGGATCACTTTTTTCCTGCCGTTAAGTTCCCTCACGAAAGACCAGGTTCCATCAGGGATTCCATAGCTCTTGAAAGAAAAAATATTGGTATTCCTTATTCCTACGATTAGCAGGTTATAATCTTTCAGCTCAGCAAAGAGTTTTTCTACATCTTTCTTTTTTGCCTTTAAGGGAAGCTCGAATCTGTCAATCCTGTCATACAGGCTCAGCGTTTTCCAAAATTGATCATCTTCAGGATATCCTCCTGCAGAAATGTATGCTATGTTAAGAGTATCCAGATGTGTTAGTGGAAGGATGTTATTTTC
>JAGLYE010000004.1 GCA_023132505.1 Bacteroidales bacterium
TGGCTGATGGATGCTCCAAGGAACATTACTGCACCTCCACCATCCTTGCGCAACCATGCCTCGGCAAAGCAGGTTCCGGTATGGAAATCACCATTGTTACAGGCAACCGATACGATCCAGGGCGTCATGTCACCATTTGTCAGCGAGGCTACGTTACTATTGCTAAAACCGGTTGATCCCCAGGAAGTGGGAGAACCATGGCCGCAATAATTGATTACACTGGTTCCTCCATTCACAGCAGCATTTACATCGCTGATACTGCCGGTAGGATCATAAATAGGGTTAAAAGTCTCATAGGTGAATGGATCCAGTTTATCATTGAAGATCACATCAAGGTGCTCATAATCCAGTTCACCATCATCGCCCGGTCCCTGGTTGGAACCTATACCTGTGGCAATCTGATACCAATCAGCACCCATTTGCGGGTTCTTTTCAAAGGTTATTACCTTATTCACCTGGGTGGTAACATGTGTTGGGTTTTCGGCCGAAAAGCGGCCTACACTGATATCGGGCACTTCGTCTGTACCAACCACACAGCCAATCTGTGGATCCATAGGAGAACCGCTGCTAAGAGTATTGCACTTGATATCTGACCAATCACCAACAAGTTGTACATACAGCAGGTCATTGTTTGCAGCGTATGTATCCTCTACAAGGCTGTTGACATTGGTGCCGGCAGCAACAACTTCTTTAGTCACCTGATAACCTTTTTCCCTTTTCCATGCGATATACGGATCCATAGCTGATTCATCCCTGTCAGTACATATTACGAGAATGTCGCCCATCTCCCCAATAGTCAGGTCGTCTCTGACATCTTCATAGTTAACAAAAATGGAAGCATAGATGGCATCCATTTCATACACAATTGAGCTATTGTTTTGCTCCAAAGGATTTACCGGTGTAGATGTATCATCTGATAGGGTAATATAAACTGTGTTATAAACCCGAAGGACATTCTTCTGTGCATTGTACTGAAAAGGATAAACATATACATTCGTCCCCCTGACATCCCTCAGGATATAGGGCTCAGAATTAGTGGCCAGGTTGCCAGGATACCAGTTGTTCGTGAGCGATTTGGGATTAATAGCATAGGGGATGGCTGATGGATCCTGATCGCGATAAATAACACCACGTGAAGGAAGCAAGGGATAATCAAGTTGATACTCTACAAAATCATCTCCACTAAACTGAAGATCAACATTTTTATCGGCTTCCAATATAACAGCAGCATGTATGTATGGTAGTTCTGCAAAACCTTCTTTCATTGTAACAATGGATCCTTCGAAATCAATCAGCGAAAAAGTCTGACCATCGATCGTCACTTCAGATATTGATACTTCGTTAAGGCTAAATTCAAGCTTATACGCATCCGCTTCCCGGATTAAAGTTACTTCATAGCCATCATATGCATAGGCAGATGAAGCACCAAAAAGTGTTATAAGCAATAAGAAAATGGTATTTTTCATTAAAATAAGGGTTACTTAATTATTTAATAACTACAATTTTTTTACTGACTTTTTGTTCTCCCGATGATAGGATACAATAATAAATACCTCCTGGCAGTGAGGATGCATCAAATTCAAACATATGTTCACCGGCATCTACACTTTGGTTTTCAGCCAGGATTGAAATTTCCTGACCGGTACCGTTATAAACAGATATATCGAGTTTACCTGCTTCTGCAATGCTGATATAGATGTTTGCAATGTTATTTACAGGGTTCGGGAAAATATTGATTGCATTGTCGGACAATGATATTTCATCCACGCCGACCCATATGGCATCAATTCCAAAAAACTCAAGATATTTGTACATCAGGTAGTCTTTGGTGAAAGCTCCGTCTTGAATACCACCAAACTCATGTGAACAACCGATAGTTCTGTATGTAGTCCCGATATTTGCAATGCCGGTACCATAGGATGGTATTTGGTTATTAAAAATGCGGAAGCCACTTCCATTAGGCGCCAGACGGTCAATCCAGTTATTTTCTCCATTATAAGTATAGGTCATCCCTTCAGTGAAGGTTCCGTCCTGACCAAGCAAGGTACCCAGGTCATCACTACCATCTTCCAGGCCGGTGATCCCGAACATGGGATGTACGGCAGTTTGCTCATCAAAGTACCAGGTATCACCACCTTCCATATAGAGGTTCCCCCCTGCGTCCAGATAATCAGCCAGGTCTTGCCCCTCTGCGGGGCTCAGCGCATGATTAGCACTGTATATACCAAGGCATACGAATACAGAAGCATATAATTCAAGATTATTCGGCATGCTGGAAACATATTCAGAGCCAACGCTCAGGTTACTGAGGCAATTATTCATTACCAGTGCCGAACTGTAATTCGGGTCAAGGTCGAGCACCAGGACCGGGATCTGGCCTGCTACCAAGAAGAAATCCAACTCAGCGGTATAACCATCGGCATCCAGATAAAATTCAAAGGGAATGGATGTTCCCGGAGCAATATCATCATCAACAGTAATATTGAAAACCGCATTTTCTGTATTGCCAATTGCAATTATGCCAATGTTGGCAATCCCATTATTTATCACAATATCGGTGCTGGAACTGTTTAAGGTAGCCATTGCGTTTGCTGCATCACAATGACCGCTATTAAGTATTGGCACAATAATATCAGCTGTTTCACCCGGATCGAGGCGACCATTTCCGTTTCCACCCTGAGAGTCATCCACGATAGGATTGCTCAATGCAAAAACCGGAGCATTAAGAACAATGCTAAAAGAAGAATACCAGTTATCTTTTCCGGTTCCGCTAATGTCCAGGTCGAAGCTGGAAATATGCTGATCGGGAATAACGATATCAACATCGAAGCTGTATGCATCTATCTGAGCTGAGGTAGTACCTGCAACGATCGTACCCCATTCTGCATGATCATCAGTAATGGTGATGTACTCATCAGTTGTTGACAGGACAGCATAAACATCATTGGCATCATCCGCTCCCACGTTCTCAAGGATCACATCAAGGCTGATGTTTTCACCATAATCTACCAGTCCATTATTATTTCCTGTTGGGTCGTTTGCCGTAAAATCGTTTAGTGTAATAAAAGGCCCTGTAGGATTGTTAACAAGCACAGTACCGATATATGGCTGCGCATTTTGTTTAGTAACCACTACATCAGCATCGCCGGGATTCATGATGGGAACCAGTGTAACAATGGCAACACCGGTATTATCAGCCAGTGCTGCTCCATGGAGGACACCATCTTTTGAAATACCTACATAGGCGTATGGTTCTGTTGTCACAGTAAATGAAGTTGATCCAATCAGCATCAAAGGATCATAGCTGACACTTAAAGGATCAGGCACACCCAGATAACACATCACAGACGGATCACCCATAACACAGTAGATCTCCCAATAGTACTCTGCTGATGAGGGTGAGCCTTCGGTTACGGCAAGGTTACCGGCAAAGATCAACTGGTAAGTTGTTGTGTACCAATCTTCCCATGGTTCTCCATGATCATGAAAAACACGGTCGTAGCAACCCAATGTGGTTTCCTCATATAAAGGAGGATCTTCAGTAATTGCACCAACCCCAACGCCAAAGTAATAATCCGGATCCCAATAGGTGGAATTTGTTCCACCGATGTACCCAACGGCTCCTTTGTTTTCAGCTCGGAGAAGTGCTTCGCCGAAGCAGGTTATATCAAATTCATTTGATGAACAGCAGTTACCGATCAACACACAATACTCATCCTGGTTTTGCAGGCCGGGAATATCTGAGATCGTAAAAGAAGGATTACCCCATCCACTGGCGGAGCAGTGAGCCGTATAGTTCCCGAAAGAAACACCATCGCTGACATTCTGGATGATATCGGCTGAATGGCTGCCGGATTCAGGATAAAGGTAAGTATGTGATGTTATGCCATGGGCAGCATTAAAATAATTCTCTGTGCCATAATTTATCTGGCCATTACCCCAGTCATGACCATGTCCACTGTCCATTCCCGCTACCATGACCACTTCACCCAGATAGGCAGGATCAGGCATGGTATATTGTTCGTATTGCAGTGTTTTATCTATTTGTGGCTGGAGTTCACCGGTATTGTTTGCCGACCATCTTCCGTAATATACTTCCGGAAAATAATCACCGGTATATTCCACATACATCAGGTCCGTAACATGCCCTCCGGCATTTCCATTCCAGGCAGGCACCTGGTTGACATCGCCCACGAACAACACGAATGAAGGTGCAGGATCGGCAGGGGTACCGGCATTGTAAAGGCCTTCAAGGAATGTTTTGATAGAATTGGTGGTATTGCCAACAGCAGGGTCATCGGTATATGCTTCAACAACCGTAAAACCCTTTTGCGTTTTCCATTCGATATATGGCTGAAGCTGTGCTTCAAACATAGGGTCAGATATTATCACAAACTTCACAGGGTATTTTGTTATTGTATCCTTGTTTGATGTTTGCACTTGCTTATAATTGAAGAGGCTGGCTCCGACTGAACGAAAATATGGTGCCTCGTTTTTCATTTTCTCATCCAGAGTGGTCATGATATCAGTACCGCTAAAGACCACCTCAGCTTCGATCTCGGTATAAACTCTGATCATTCCCGTTACAGGGTTGTATTGCACAGGAGCAATGTCAAGTCTGGCAATACGGAGACCTCGCATAACACCCAGAATCTCCACCGCAACAAGTTCATGCGAAGTATATGCATCCAGTTTATAGGCAGCTTCATCATATTCAAATGGCACATAGGAACCATCTTTAGGCGCAGGTGGTTGTGCTGGCATTACAGGATGTAGGATGCCCAGGTCAGCCAGCTTGAACTCTTCAAACTTGTAGCTGATTACCCGGACTTCGGGGATTGCCCCGAAAGGTATTTCTATCAATTTCCGGTTAACAGGCAACTTTGGCTTTCCCGGAATCATGCTGGCAGAATATCCGCGAATGCTCAACTCACTAAAAATCCCCAATTCGGTATTAACCTTATAGGCCTGGATCATATCCAATGAATTACTGAAATGCAATTGCTCATAAGTGTTGAGCTTCACCTCAATACTTGTATTTCCATTTTCGTTTATGATGATATCCTTTGCATTAACAGAAAGGATTAAGGCAACTGAAAGCATAGATAAAACCAGCTTTGCGATAACATTAGGTGTCATAATTTTTTTCATTATTATTAGCGTATGTATGTATTTAAATATATGGAAAAGCACAAAGGTAGATAAAATTCAAAACCTACAATAAAGATTCAATATGTTATAACAGACACTGCATAGGTGAAGACGGTTGCCCATAAAAATTGAATTTCATATTCCTCACGCCAGTTTTCTTTCGAGGTATTTGCGTGAGATCATTCTGGCAGGCAGCCAGGCCGCAAAATAGCCAATCACAAATACAGTGAGGAATACATACAGGAAGTCGACACCCCTGACCTCAACAGGGTATGCATCAATAATGAAAAAGCCTTCACCCTGCCCCAGCCTGATGATCCCGAATTCCTGCTGTATCCAGCTCAAAAGGCCACCAAGTATCAATCCGAAAATGGCACCGATCAGAGAGATCAACAAACCTTCGAGCAGGAAGATCCGCTTTATCAGCGTATTATTTGCACCCAGGCTGTGGAGCACTGCAATATCTTTTTGCTTATCGATGATGAGCATCGACAAAGAGCCAATGACATTGAAGGTGGCAATCATCAGTATAAATGCCAGAATCAGAAAGATGACCCACTTTTCGGCATTCATGATCTTATACAATAATTCCTCCTGCTCATAGCGATCCTTAACAAAGAAGTCTTCCCCAAGGATTTCCTTTATGGAAGATTTGGCATCCCTCATATTCACATCTCCGGACAGGCCTATCTCGAGGGCTGTTAGCTCATTTGTGTATTCAAGCAGTTCCCTGGCAAACCAAATGGGTACCAGTACGATGCTCAGATCAAAGTCCTGCTGAATAGAAAATACACCTGCCGGGATGACATTGCCCTGATTAAAAGGCTGCTCAAGACCCGGTTTGAAACCGGCAGTACGGCTTGGCACATAGATACTCACAGGCTCAGCAAAATCTTCAGGAAATACACCGAGGTGATAGGAAATGCCTGCCCCAAATACTCCGCAGGCCTTTTGGCCATATTGTAAGATGTATTCTCCATCAATGATTGCAGAATCAATGGCAGTCATTTGCCTGAATTCGTCTCCCACGCCCTTCATCCTTGCAATATATTGCCTAGAACCGTTTTTCAGGAGTGCATTCTCTTCTACGACTTCGGTAAGAAATAAAACTCCCGGTATTTCCCTGATCTTATCAGCATGGACCTGCTCAAGGGTAAAGGTTTTACCCTTTTTAATGGTAATCTCCAGGTCGGGATTGAAGGAGTTATATAATGAAGACACCAGCGATTCAAAGCCATTGAATACCGACAATACAACGATCAGTGCCATAGTCCCCACCATGATACCCATCACGGATATCCCTGAGATCACATTGATAATATTGTGTGATTTCTTTGAAATCAGGTATCGTCGGGCGATATAAAGGGATAGGTTCAATTGAGTGTTTACTTAAGCAACCGATCAATATTATCAATGTAATCGAGGGAATCATCTTCGTAAAATTCCAGTTCGGGAACAGCTCGTAATTGATTGCGGATACGGTTGCCAAGTTTATATTTTATCGCATTTTTACGACCCCTGATCTTATCCAGCAGGGCTTGTTTGTCTTCTGTCCCGAAAAGGCTGAGGTATACGCGGCTCAGGGCAAGGTCACGTGTCACATGTACTTTTGTTACTGTAATCATTGTCACTCCGGAAATGTTTCTCGCTTCTTGCTGAAAAATCTCCCCCAGGTCCTTTTGCAGGAGCCTTGATATGCGTAGCTGGCGTTTAGATTCCATGATTCAAAGATACTGGATTCTGGATACTGGATAAAGGATAATTTATTTATTCGCTAAAATGCTCAAAGGCATTTTCTTCATGTCTTTGAGGTAGTATATAAAGGCATTCATCACATGCTTTCCGTTGCGATAGATCGGTATGGTATAGGCCAGTTCAACATTCTCAAAAAATGGCCCATACATAGGAACGGGGTCCTTGAAATCACGGCTTACGGTTACATACCAGGCATCCATACCTGGAATAAAGCCTTCCCTGTATTGTGTGATCCAGGCATACTTATGAAGGCCATCAAGGCCTCCAAGCCCAAGTACATCAATGCCAAGCGGTCGGGCCAGGTAATAATCGATATTGGCAGCCGGAAACCAACGATGGCTGATCACCGGGCTCATCGGATCAATATTAGCAAGTTCCTTTTCTTTCTCAACAATTTGTTCAAATTCTCCCGATAATTGTCTCCATCCATACATGTCAAGGCTTATATCCCTCTCACCAATATTTTCCGGGCGATTGCCGGGATCAGTGTAGAGCATGCCGCCTCTGATCTGCATAACCCCAAGGATAAGAACCAGCATGAGCACTGCCAGGGAAGTGACCACAAAAGAAGGAAGCAGCTTCTTCCCTGATCTTTTAATACCAGCTTCACGCAGATATACTGCGGAAAAGAATATTATTGTTGTCCAGGCCGGGCCTGTCCAGTGAGGAAGAGTATGGCGAAAAAGTGAAAAGAAGAGGAAAAGGAAAATAAGAGGCAGAGCGATCAATATCATTAGTTTTCCTTTCTGTGCATCCATCGATATCTTTCCCCTGAAGAAAGCTACAAGGGCAAAGATCCCCAGGATGAAATTCACAGGATTATTATAAAGCATTTGGCCACCCAGTTCGGTAAAGAAAAAATCGCCCCTAAAACCAGCATCAAATATCCCTACCCTGTCGGTTTGGAAAGTGAAGCTAATAAAATCATTATTATAATTCCACATAAATACAGGCAGGAAAAATATTAAAGCCATGACAGCCGACAGATAGAGTTCTTTTGTTTTAAACCACTTGCGATTATATATTAGCACATAAAGAAAGGCCCCTGCAAGCAGAAATACGGAAGTATATTTTGATAATAAAGCAAACCCGGCTGCTAAGCCCGCAATCAATAAATAACCTTTTGCAATCCGGTTAACAGGTCCTGCAATTGATCTTATAAGAAAATATACAGTGATCAGCCAAAAAGTAAGCTGGGGTGTATCGGGAAGGATAAAAGTACCTGCAATAATAAATGCATAGATAGAAGCAGTGTACAGCAATGCAGCATAAAAACCAGTCAGTTCATCGCGAATATTCCTGCCGATCAAAAATACAAGCCAGATATTAAATGTGCCAAGCAAAACCGCTCCCAGGCGAATAAAAAACTCACTGTCAAAAACAAGGTTCAAGCTTGTAAACTGGATAAGAAAACCAACCATGGGGGGATGGTCAAAGTGGCTTAAATCGGGATAAAGGGCATAGGTCCAATAGTAGACCTCATCATTTCCGAACTCAAGAAATGCAGCAAAAAATCCACGGACGACCAATGACAGCAAAACCAGTATAAGCATGGCCCTGCGTATCTTTCGGGAGCTATTCATATCAGCGATGCGCTCTTTTTACAAATCGTCTCCGAAGATAATAAATATTCAGTAAAATGAAGATGAGTGTAGCGAATCCTACAATCCTGAGTACCCAGGTACGGGTAATATCAATACGGGCAAAATCATGCTCCCATGGGTCACCACCATCATAACGGATCACAGGGTTAAGGTAATAGGCTGTCTGGTTCGGGAAGAATATCTCTGTACGAACGTAAGTATCGCTGTCCTTTATCGTATACCGGGCTTCCCCGGCATTCATTGTTGAGTCGAGTACAAGCCCTCCCTGCCCGATGAACCTGAACTTTGCAGCAGTCCTGTTAGCCGCAACAGTAAGTGTATCCCCGCTCAGTTCAATTTTTGTAATCTTAGGAAGGCTGTTTGCTTTTTTGATCTTCTCATCCATAGGTTCTCCCCAAATTCTGTATATGCTGGCGCCGAAAGCTTTTCCGTTCTTCATGGCAGCAACAATACTATCGCCGGAAAGAACCGGGGAATAAATAAATGTACAATACCTTCCAACCTCATTGATATTTGAAATATCATGAGCATCATCGTCGGCCAGGATGCGTGCATTTTTCCCTGCCGACAAGGCAGCATCCCAATGTTCAATAGATACCCTGTATCCATTCAGTACTTCAATGCCATCATAATTCGTGAGCCATGTCATATCCTCCGGTGCCCAGCCTAGCCTGAGCTTGGGATGGGCAATGAATACCAGCTCACTTGTAGGCCTGAGCACATTCACCATATGCTGTTTATGGTGTATGGTTTGGAAGATCGGATAATCTGTCCAGATAACCTTATCAGCACCGATCATCACATGGTGGTTTTTATGGATCCCATAGCCATGTTCGTAAACAGGGATATAGGTGTCGAGGCCTTCTCCATGCCTGTTTATCTTCTGATAATCAGAAGTGGCAATGATATCATACCCCAACAGGCCGTAAATGCTGTCGATAGCCTCATTTGTATTTTTTCTTCCATCGGTGATCCCACCCCAGGATTCAGACTGGATCTGGAAGTTTCCTTTTCGCCAGTAAGTGCTGTCAATCCCTTCATAAGGATTGAACAACTCCTGACCCGAAAAAGCTTTGGGTTCCGGAAAGACGTATACCGGGCTGATCAGGTATTCAATGGTGAATACCAAAGCCAGCGCGATAATAAAATATAGGATGAACTTCAGCAGTAAGCTGATCATTCTCCAAATTGTTTTTAATCCTCTCAACATAGCTTTAATGATAACGAAGGCAAAAGTAATATGTTTTAAGCACTTTACAGGTCAACAAGCACAGCATTTTTTTGTTCAGCCTTTAACATGAATTATAAATATTGGTTCATGTAACAAGAAAGCTGATATTTCGTATGAAGCAGTAATAGATGGTAATTGTTTTTTTGCATGCTTTACCAGGTTAGATCGGGAAAAAATTGCAAAGTCAATCAATAAGCCTTATATTTATTGCGGCAAAACCAACATGATGGAATCTTTAAGGGTGTTTATCGTCGAAGATGATAAGCTTTATGGGGAGATGCTACGCTATCACCTGGCACTCAATCCCGATAATGAAGTCTTATTATTCACCACTGGTAAGGAGTGTGTCGACAACCTTTACCAGAATCCTGATTTTATTTCCCTGGATTATAGTTTACCGGATATCTCCGGTTTTGATGTGCTTCAAAAGATCCATGCCTACAACCCAAAACTTCCTGTTGTTATAGTATCAGGACAGGAAGACGTAAATACTGCGGTTAACCTCCTCAAGGAAGGGGCCTGGGATTATTTTGTAAAAGATGATGACACCAAAAACAGGCTTTGGCACAGCCTTCAGAAAGTAAAGGAGAATATCCTGCTGAAGCAGGAGATAAGACAGCTGAAGGATGAGATAGGAAAAAAATACGAGTTTAATAGCGTTATCAAAGGCAACAGCCCTGCCATAACACATATTTTCGATCTCATTGAAAAAGCCACCCAAACAAGTATCGTAGTATCTCTTCTCGGAGAAACCGGCACAGGTAAAGACCTTGTAGCCAAAGCAATTCATTATAATTCACCCCGCAAAACAGGCCCTTTCGTTCCAATCAATGTTAGTGCAATACCGGGTGAGCTTATCGAAAGTGAGTTCTTTGGATATGAAAAGGGTGCATTCACAGGGGCCAACACGCGGAAGAAGGGCAAGTTTGAGCAGGCAAATGATGGAACAATTTTCCTGGATGAGATCGCTGAAATGGACACGAATATGCAGACAAAACTGCTCAGGGTCCTTCAGGAAAAGGAATTAACCCGGGTTGGCGGAAACACGACCATTAAATTTGATGCAAGGGTTATCGTTGCTACCAACAAAGACCTTACTGCGGAAGTCAATAAAGGCAATTTCAGGGAAGACCTGTACTACAGACTTTTGGGCTTGCCCATAGAGTTGCCGCCTTTGCGCGAGCGCGGAAATGATATACTGATATTGGCTAAATTCTTTCTGGATGAATTTTATAAGGAAAATAAACTGGAAAAGAAATCACTCAGCCCTACTGCACAGGAGAGGCTGTTAAAATATGCTTATCCGGGAAATGTGCGTGAACTAAAAGCCATCATCGACCTTGCTGCCGTGATGGCGAACGGCGACATAATTGAGGGAAGCGATATTTCTTTCTCAAAAGCAACCTTCAGCACAGAATTGCTGAATGATGATGATACCCTTGATGGATATACAAAAAAGATTCTTCGCCATTATCTTAAAAAATACGATAGAAACATCATAACGGTAGCCAGGAAACTTAATATTGGCAAATCAACCATTTATCGCATGATCAAGGAAAGTGAATTATAAAAGATGCAAAACCAATATATTATGAAAGGCAAATTATATAATCTAAGTCAGGTTAAGATGTTTCTGGGCAATGACCAGCAACAATTGGGTAATATGATTGGTATATTCATAAACGAAACCCCGGTAATGATAAAAGCATTGAATGAAAACATGCTGGACCGGAACTATGAAGAAGTCAGGTTTTATGCCCATAAACTGAAATCCAGTATCGACCTTTTTCAGATCAATGGTTTACAAAACGATATCAGGGTTCTGGAAAAACTTGCCCTGGAAAAAGATGATGTGCCGGCATTACAGCAATACGTTTCAGATATCACCAATACTCTGGAAACAGTTATCTCAGAGATTCAAAAAGAAGTCTAGCAAGCATGGGGCGATTGCCATTGGCCATTCTACATTCTACATTCTACACTTTCCATTTCAATTAGGCACTAGGAACTAGGCACTAGGCACTTTACAAGGGGATATTCCCATGTTTTTTAGGAGGATTCGTCTTGCTCTTGGTCTGGGTCATCTCCAGGGCCTGGATGATTTTAAAGCGAGTTTGCCTGGGGTAAATGATCTCATCGATAAATCCCAGTTCAGCAGCTTTGTATGGGCTTGCAAAAGTCTTACGGTAATTATCAACTGCTTTTTTCTTTTCCTCATCGGAAAGTTTATTCTTGAAGATAATGTTCACTGCCCCATCCGCTCCCATCACGGCAATTTCAGCTGTTGGATAGGCGAAGTTCACATCTGCACCTATGTGTTTGCTTGACATCACGTCGTAAGCTCCGCCGTAAGCTTTTCTTGTAATGATGGTGATCTTCGGTACTGTTGCTTCAGAAAAAGCATAAAGGAGCTTTGCCCCATGCTTTATAATTCCGCCAAATTCCTGGGCTGTGCCC
Organism: Bacteroidales bacterium; assembly: GCA_023132505.1. Lineage (GTDB taxonomy): Bacteria > Bacteroidota > Bacteroidia > Bacteroidales > B18-G4 > B18-G4. Next base: position 12,199 of record JAGLYE010000004.1, read on the forward strand.
GGAAGGAATCCGGGAACATCTTCAAAGGTGATCAGCGGAATACTAAAGGCATCACAAAAGCGTACAAAACGTGCTGCTTTGAGTGATGAGTTGATATCAAGTACCCCGGCAAGATGTGCCGGCTGGTTGGCTACGATCCCTACCGGTCGCCCACCCATGCGGGCAAAGCCGATGATGATATTTTGCGCATACTGGCACTGGATCTCAAAGAAGTTGCTGTTGTCGATCACCGTTTCGATGATGTCCTTCATGTCGTAGGGCTTATTCGGATCATCGGGAACAATTTCATCGAGGTGCTCATCTTCCCTGTTGATATCGTCGGCACATACCTGTATTGGAGGGTCTTCCATATTGTTAAGGGGCAGAAAGCTCATCATTTCCCTGACCATCATCATGGCCTGTTCATCGTTATCAGCAATCATGTGGGCTACACCGCTTTTGGCATTATGTGTGACCGCACCTCCCAGTTCTTCCTTGGTAACCTCTTCATGTGTAACTGTTTTGATCACATCAGGACCGGTTACAAACATATAGCTTGATTCTTTCACCATCATGATGAAGTCGGTCATGGCAGGAGAGTATACTGCGCCTCCGGCACAAGGGCCCAGGATAGCAGATATCTGCGGAATCACTCCTGAGGCCATTACATTCCTGTAAAAGATATCGGCATATCCCCCTAAGCTCTCCACACCTTCCTGGATCCGGGCACCGCCTGAATCATTCAAACCGATCACGGGGGCCCCCATTTTCATGGCCAGGTCCATGATCTTTACGATCTTATCGGCATTGGCACGGCTGAGGGTTCCCCCAAAGACAGTAAAATCCTGAGCGAATACATACATCAACCTGCCATCGATCTTGCCATAACCGCATACGACACCATCACCGGGGATTTTATTCTTTTCCATCCCAAAATCATTACACCGATGGGTAATGAACTTGTCTGTCTCAACAAAACTACTCGGGTCAAGCAAATCTTCAATGCGTTCACGGGCTGTTTTCCTGCCTGCATTATGTTGCCTTTCAATGCGTTCTTTACCTCCGCCCAGTTCGGCATTCTTATCTCGTTTATCAAATTCCCTGAATTTCTCTTTAATCGACATGAATTAGTTCTTTTGGATTAATCAAAAAGTTTTTTCAATTGTTTATTCGATCACAACCAGAGGTTGGTTGGCCTGGATAATATCACCGACTTTAACCTTTATCTCTTTAATGACACGGTCTTTCTTCACCTTGTATTCACTTTCCATCTTCATGGCAGAAACGATGATGACGGTATCACCTGCCTTAACCTCATCTCCTACTTTCACGAGGATCTTAACGATCTTTCCGGGCATCGGAGAGGAAATCACAGCTTCTTCGTGGCTATCATCCTGGCGCCGGCTCTTCATGTATTTGCTTTCCGCATCAATAATCTCCACATCGAAGGATTTGGAATAGGTGTTGACCATATAATTCTTATTGTCGGTCCGGGTAAGCTCTATGTTGTGTGATTTATTATCAATGAGGATGGAATAAACCCCTTCTTCCACCATCACCACATCAGCGTCATATTTCTTTCCGTCGATGCTGATCCTGACCTTATTACCTTCCCGGCTGAGTACCTCAACAAGTGCATTACGGTCGTTAATATTTATTTCGTTTGACATAATTCTGTTTTTCACATTCTTTTAGAAACGATTGAAGTTAAGGCGTCGTCCACAATTTTTCCAGTTTTTCTTTTCGTTTTTGGAATGTACTTCCATCTGGAGATTATTAAGCCGGTCGAGATAATCAACATATACAGCGATAATGGCTACATCTTCGATCTTCGTTTCATGTTTATCGGGGAACATGAGGAATTCACTATTTTTTTCAATGAAGTGAGTATTATATTTCCCTTTCACAAAATCAGGAGTCTGCATAATGCGGTTAAGAAAGGAGATGGATGTTTTAACCCCGGTGATCTTGTAGGCATAAAGGGCACGCTTCATACGGGCAATGGCTTCTTCCCTGGTTTTGGCCCACACTACCAGTTTACTGATCAAAGGATCATAATGAATGGGGATCTCAAATCCTTCATATACATATCCATCGTGCCTGACACCCAGGCCAAGTGGTTCGGTTATGTGCTTGATCACTCCCGGGCTTGGCATGAAGTTGTTTTCCGGATCTTCGGCATAAATCCTGCATTCGATGGCATGTCCGTACTGACAAATATCTTCCTGCTTCAGTTCAAGTTCAAGTCCATTTGCAATGTTGATCTGTTGTTTCACCAGGTCAACGCCTACCACTCTTTCGGTAATCGGATGTTCTACCTGCAGGCGGGTATTCATTTCCAGGAAATAATAATTCAGATTATCATCTACAATAAATTCTATAGTGCCAGCACCGCTGTAATCCACTGCCTTTGCAGCGGCAACAGCACATTCCCCCATTTCTTTTCTGATCTCCGGTGTCATAAGCGGGGAAGGAGTTTCCTCAACTACTTTTTGGTGACGACGCTGGACCGAACATTCCCTTTCAAATAAATGGATCATGTTGCCATACTTGTCGCCAAGTATCTGGAATTCGATATGGTGTGGCGATTTGATATATTTTTCAATATATATAGTATCATCGCCGAAGGCTGCCCGGGCTTCCGACTGTGCAGCCCTGATGGAACTGACAATATCTTTTTCTTTGTTCACCAGGCGCATTCCTTTTCCACCGCCACCGGCCGATGCTTTTACCATTACCGGCAGGCCTATTTCTTTGATCTTTGCCAGGGCATCCTTTTCATCACTGATCACTCCACTGCCCGGAACAACCGGAATACCGGCATCTACCATAGTTTTACGTGCAGTGATCTTATCGCCCATGGTCTTGATGGCATACGAAGAAGGGCCAATAAATATGATGCCTTCCTTCTGACAGCGATCAGCAAATTCAGCATTTTCGGAAAGAAATCCGTATCCCGGATGGATGGCATCAGCTCCTGACTGCCTGGCAGCATTAATGATCTTGGCGATCATGAGGTAACTTTCTGCAGAAGGAGAAGGACCAATAAAATACGCTTCATCAGCATAACGCACATGCATGGAAGTACGGTCAGACTCGGAGAATACTGCAACTGTGGTAATCCCCATCTCCCGGCACGAACGCATCACTCTTAATGCAATTTCCCCCCTATTCGCAATAAGGACTTTCTTTATCATAAGATACGGTTTAACGCTTCTAATTAATCCCCTGATTCCCGGCACCTTCCGGAATAATAACAAAATACGGGGATGTAAATATAAAGTTTTTTCCTCAGTTCATCTCTTAAGATAATGCAACACGGACTAATTGAATACTCCAACTTCGAACTCAGAACTTCGAACTTCGAACTTCGAACTTCGAACTCAAAACTCATTTATCCAAATAAATAACAAAACAAACCCCTGACAGTTCAAATTATTACCTTTGCAAACATTAATATATTTCTGATGGTCAGGATATTTGCTTCACTCTTACGACAGTTCATTTTCTGGTTATTGTTCTTTGCACTGAACAGGACTATTTTCCTTGTCTATTACAATAATCTTATATCACTTGAAAGCCCTGGATTTGGAGAGGTTATGGCTGGATTCTGGCATGCATTGCGCCTTGATGTTTCAACCGCATCATACCTTTTGATCCTGCCATTCTTCCTGCTCTTGTTCCAATCCCTGATAAATTCACGAATATTCGATCTTGCGAATAAAGTATATACGGCTATTGTAATCCTCGCATATACACTGATAACCACAGCAGAGCTTGGGATCTATGCAGAATGGAAAACCAAGTTGCATTATAAGGCACTGCATTACCTTTCGAACCCTGATGAGATATATAATTCAGCATCCACCTGGCAATTTATCTGGTTGGTTGTTATTTTCGTCATAGTGGTAATCATCAGTATTATTGCATATACCCGCTTTATTTATCCTAAACCGCTTGCAATAAAGCGAAATTATGCAGGATCACTGCTGTTTTTCATCATTACACCGATATTGTTATTCCTTGGCATCAGGGGAGGAATGCAGGAGATACCCATTACACAAAGCCAATCCTTTTATTCAAAATATAATATACTCAACCTGGCAGCTGTCAATTCCGGATACAGTTTTACTTTCAGCATAATGGAGAATTATCGCTTCATGAAAGAGAATCCTTACCAATTCTATGATGATAAGGAAGCGCAGAAAGTTGTTGCAGATATCAACTACCTTGAAAAAGACACTACTATCAACATACTGAACACGCAAAGGCCCAACATTGTGATCCTTTTGCTTGAGAGCTGGTCGGCAGACCTGATATATTCGCTTGGTGGTAAGGAAGGGATCACACCGGAATTTGAAAAACTGGCCCGGGATGGCATCCTGTTCACCCAACTGTACGCCAGCGGAAACCGCTCAGAACAGGCCATGTCGGCCATATTCGGGGGATTTCCTGCCACACCTATCACTGCCATCACACACAACCTCGACAAAGTTGTCAAACTGCCAAGTCTTCCCGAAAGCTTAAAGGAAGAAGGTTATCATACTTCGTTTTACTTTGGAGGGCACCTGATGTACGGTGGGATCAAATCTTATGTCAGCATTAGCGGTTTTGATGAAATGATTGAGATTTATGATCTGCCTGACTCTCTTCCCAGGGGTAAGCTTGGTGTACATGATGAGTACCTGTTCAATTACCAGATCGCTGAGCTTAACCGGCTTACACAGCCTTTTTTCTCCGTTGTATTCAGTATGAGCACACATTCCCCCTATGATCAGCCTATGGAGAAGGTCCTTGATTGGGGTGGCAGTGAGAATGAATATATCAACTCCGCTTATTACACGGATAAATGCCTGTTAGATTATTTCACAAAGGCCTCGCAACAAAATTGGTATGACAGCACCCTTTTTATCATTATTGCTGATCACAGTCATAACTCCTACCGGCACTGGCCGGTGCATTCGCCTCAATACCGCCATATCCCAATGTTGCTTTATGGTAATGTGATCAGGGAAGATTATCGGGGTACTGAGGTCGGACGCCTGTCTTCACAGACAGATATCCCTGTTACCTTGCTCAAACAGCTGGGACTGAACACAAAAGAATTTAGCTGGAGCCGTGATCTTTTCAACCCCTATTCACCTGAGTTTGTCTTTTATGAAGCAACCAATGGTGTAGGATGGATGCGCGACAGCGGGTATTTCGTCTGGAATAAATCTTATGGGTTTCTTGAAATGGAATTACAAGAGCAGCATAAAGACAGCCTTATCATGGAAGGCAAAGCTTATTTGCAGGTTTTGTTCAGGGAATTTATGGATTATTAGGCGTTGGGCGGTAGGCATTGGGCGCGTTAGCCACCGAGTGATCCGAATACACGGCGCAACAAGTCAGTTACCCTGGCAAGAGGATCTTCCCTGATCGCTATTTCTTCATCGGCTATCTTAACAAATAAACCATCGAGTGCTTTGGTGGTAACCCATTCGCCAAGATTTGTATTAACGGGTTGGAGCCCGGCCAGCTGACCAACTATAGAATTTGCAATAGTATTGTACTGTTCAGTTAATGTATTCCAGGTTTCCTGTGCCGATATGCCGGCCACAATGTCCTTTTCAAGCGAATTTTGCATTTTGGGAGCGAACAGCTGCTGAAGCTCGCTGAATGTGTGCTCCCTGAGAAAATGGGTTGCGGCAGTATCTTCACCATGGAGGATATTATAACCATCTGTAATGGTCATATCCGTGATCGCATTCCAGAAAATCGGTGTTGCTTCAGTTGCAGCATCTTCGGCAGCACGGTTTATTTTAAAGATCACGTCCTCTATCAGTTGATCAAAACCAAGGCCCTGCAAGACAGGATTATTGAGGTTATCAACGATTATATCCGCCTCAGGCGGCAACAATATCTTTATGATCTCATCCTTATAATAGCCATCAACTTTTGATACAATGCTAACGGCAGTATCTGTCCCAATTGTAAGGGCTTCCTTCAATCCGGCAACGATCTCCATATCAGTCAGTCCAAGATTCTCGATGATATCATCAGCTTCTTCACATGAATAGAATACCGGGATCATTAGGGTGAAAAGTACGATCAATAATTTTTTCATAGCAATGGGTTCAGGTCACAAATATACTACACAAAATGAGATACCAGATACCGGATACCGGGTCTTGAAATCTAGTATATGGTATCAATATTAACTATTTTATAATAAATTTAACCTGTACCGATACTTTTAGTCATAGCTTGCATCACATTAACAAAACCAATAATTTTTGATATGAAAACCAAAGTATTTGTTGTTTATCTACTTATTGTCGCTTTCTGTATTCCTTTGTTATGAGTATTAATATTGATCCCGGTGGGATCTAAAATATTTCCATAAACACCTTAACATTTAGAAAGACCCTGATGCCAGAGGCATCACATATTTATAGCAAAACGGTTTCCATCAAAACACACGACCCCGGAGGGGTCGCATATGTCCGCATGTTGCGGACCTATAATTTACAATTTATTCTTCAGTATGTACAATTTAGAATCTGATGTACATTATACAATTTTCAATATTCGGTCTATTTGAGATTTTAAATCGAACAAAAACAGCCTAAATCATAAAGTCTAAATACTGAATTGTAAATAAAAAAGCTCAAAACATCCAGCCAATCTCGATTTCCAAATATTTTTTGTACCTTTAGGTTAACCCTTAGATTAAGGAAAGGCCGGTTGAGGAAGTCGAAATATTAACATTAACAGAACTATCCGGGTTAGTAAGATCAGAAACAATATATTCCTCTGTATCTCAGGGTGTGTTCATAATAACAAGTTTTTTGGTAATAATTGATGTGCCGGATTGGATAACAACAGGATATATCCCTTTCGTCAATCCTGTAATAGGTATTGTAACTGTTGACACAACTTTAGCCTTGTGATCTACTTCTTCTTTATAAAGAAATCTTCCTCCTAAGTCAAATAATGATATAGTAACCATTCCTGTATGCGGCGTATCAAAAGAAACACTTACCTGATCATTGTTTACAGGATTTGGATAAACGATTGCTTTTAATTCAACTCCCAGAAGATTTTCTGACATTTCATTCATTATTGTGAAGGATTGTGTTTTTGACCAGACAGTTTCACCTGTAGAGGCCACACCGCTTACAATCCAATAGTAAG
>JAGLYE010000040.1 GCA_023132505.1 Bacteroidales bacterium
GGATCAAAAAGCTCAAAACCGGTAGCAATAATGACCGACTTTACAGTTAAAGGAATTTCAACATCTTCTTGTGTGAAGTCAATGGCATCAACCGGACATACTTTTTCACATAATCCACAAAGAATGCAATTTTCGATATCGATATTGACAACCCGCGGATTGGCAATGCTAAAAGGTACATACACAGCTTTCCGTCCAACCAGATCGTATTGAAACTGGTCTTTAACCACAACCGGACATTTGTCTTCACATTCCTGGCATCCGGTACACAGTTCTTCATTAACGTACCGTGGCTTTTTGACGAGTGTTGCAGTAAATTTTTTATCTGAAACTTTTACAATGTTTTTAACTTCACTATAAGTATAGATTGTAATATTCGGATGCCTGATAGTTTCGGAAACTTTTGGAGTTGTGATACAAGCAGCGCAATCAAGTGTAGGAAATACTTTGCTTAAGTGTATCATTTTCCCACCTAGCGAGAGGTCTTTTTCAACAAGGATGACCTTATAATTTAAATTGGCAAGGTTAATAGCCGCTTCTGATCCGGCTATTCCTCCACCTATAACAAGTGTATCGAAGGATAATTCGTTTTGTTGCTCCACATCAATAAATTTTTATTATTCAGATAATTGATCTGCAAAACCATTCATTTGTTTTACAAAAGACTCGGCGCAGACCGAACAGATTGCTGCCATTTTCAATTTTTCTGGCGGTATCCCCTTTTCTTTCATCAGTTCATGCGTTTGCGAAATAATTTTCGCAGTTTTTTCGGTACATGATTCATCATAAGAGCAATCTGTGCCGTCGGCCGCGATAAAAACACCATCAAAGCCCTGATCAAATGCATGCAAGATCCACTTTGATTTCACTGCACTGGAACAAGGGACTTCCATAGTGAAAACAATAGGGGGATAGTGCAATTTGAGCAGCCCGGCAAGGTCAATTGCCGGATCAGATATTTTTTCTGTAGAAAAAACCAAAATTTTAGGAGCTTTTTTTTCCATTATTGTAACATTTAAATATTCATCTCAATTTTAAATGCAGATTTGATCTAAAACCCGGTTTTGCCGTAATTTTGAAATTTTATGATCAATAATCGCCAAATAATTACCAATGGCTTTTACCCCTTTTTCAAATAAATTTTGAAAAAACCGGAATCTTCAACAGTACCGAGATATTCATGTCCTTTTTTGTTCGCCCATTTAGGAACATCCCTTCTTGTTCCTTCATCAGCTGAAATTATCTCCATTATCTCTCCCGAATTTATTTCTCCAATAGCTTTTTTTGCAGCCAGTAACGGGCCCGGGCATGCTGTGCCACGTGCATCAACTACTTTGTCAGCTTCAATTTTTGTTAATTCGTCTGGTGTCATGATTTAATAATTTAGTTGTTAAATTACTCTTGTTAATTATTTAACAAAAATAAATGAAGTGTATATGCCGAAAAAGAAAATCGAAGTGGAGTATATTATATGGCATAGTGCAGTTGAATACCTCAAATAGTGTCACTATATAACTAGTAATGTGTGCTTCTATACCTTATAATGTGAAACTGATCACATATTAACTCCTATAATGCTTTTAACATTATGGGAGAAAACAAGTTATATGAATTGCATAAAAGCCCGCCTGTGTTGTGAAACTCTATTCCGAAAGACACTTTTGAGAAATATTACAAGGTGAAAAAATCTGTGGAAAGGGCACAATTGAACACATTCAATCTGCCATGAACACCAAAGTATTGTCCCCTAACTTGACAATACCTCTGTAATAATACGTAGCTTAATAAGTAATTACCTATATTTTCGTAACTATTTCATCAAGAAGGCATACAAGATGACATAATATTAATGTACATTTATTACACTCTTATTAATAATAACTGGTCGAAAACTAGAAATTTCAATAAAAACCCACACCAAATTAATTGTTATGAAAAAAGAAAGTACTTGCATTTTGCTGCTGGCATTCCTGATCATGTTGGGGCAATCATTAACAGGACAAACGGTTTCTTACCCTGACAGCTGGAACCAACAAGGGTTTAGCCTCCAGGAGGAGTCCGCATCCGGTGTTACTATTAATTATTCTCTCACAGATTTTACCATGGTGGATGTAAATATTGATGGAATCGTTTCCAAATCAATAAAGGTCCCCGGTGTTTTTCTGCCAAATGATGAAGGCGCTCCCGACCTTCCGGGCAATGGAAGGTACATTGCCATCCCGCAAGGTGCAGAAGCAGTACTGAATATAATAGCTTTAAGAAAAGACGTGATAGAGAATGTGGAAATAGCACCTGCACCGAATATTCCAGTTGATTCAGATCCTTCACCTCAAAAATATGAGCAGGATCAGAAAATCTATTCGACTAACCAGTATTACCCCATTGAGCCAATTCAATTATCTGAAAAACTTAATATCAGGGGTGTGGATGCCGTTATGCTCGGGATAACCCCTTTTCAGTATAACCCGGTTACAAAAGAGCTTATTGTATACCGTGACTTATTGATTGAGATAAGCTTTATTGGTGGTAACGGGCAATTTGGGGAAGACCGCTTGCGTAGCCGTTGGTGGGATCCGCTTTTACATTCATCCTTGATCAATGCCCAATCCCTCCCAAAAATTGATTATTCTCCACAGCACAGTAACTCTGAATTTGAAGGGTATGAATATATCATTATCACCCCCGACCTCATCGACTTTACTTCATGGGCTGATACCATAAAAGATTTCAGGACGAAACAGGGGATCAAAACAGGCGTTGTCACAACCACTGAAATTGGGGGCAACTCTGTAACAGCCATTGAAAATTATATTGATAATGCTTACTTAACCTGGAGTACGCCACCAAGTGCGGTGCTATTACTTGGTGACTACAGTACCGGATCGGATGGAATCATTTCTTACTTGTATGATCATCCTGCCGGCTATCCCGATTATGCCTCTGATAATCGCTATGCAGATGTTAATGGTGACGATCTGCCTGATGTTATTCTTGCCAGGATCACGGCCAGGAATGCTGCTGAACTTGAGGTAATGATCTCCAAGTTTATTGATTATGAAACAAACCCTCCCGTTGATGCTAATTTTTATGATCATCCCATCACCGCACTCGGATGGCAAACCACAAGGTGGTTCCAGATCTGTTCGGAAACTATCGGTGGCTATTTTAAAAATAACCAGGGTAAAAACCCGGTCAGGATCAATGCTGTTTATTCCGGCAATCCCCTGAGCGATCCATGGTCAACTGCTACCAATACTTCTACAGTAGTAGATTACTTTGGTCCCAATGGCTTAGGATATATTCCGGCTACTCCTCAGGAACTTGGCGGCTTTTCCGGCGGTACAGAAGGACAGGTGATCAATGCCATCAACGATGGTTCACTGTTGCTGCAGCACAGGGACCACGGTAATTATACAGCTTGGGGCGAACCGGATTTCGATTATTATAGCATCAATTCCCTGACCAATGTGAACAACAAATTGCCTTATATCTTTTCCATTAACTGCCAGACCGGTGCTTTTCACCGCTCAACGGAATGCTTTGCAGAAAAGTTTCACAGGCATACTTATAATAGCCAAAATTCAGGGGCACTAGGTATCCTTGCAGCAACTGAAGTTTCTTATTCCTTTGTAAACGACACTTATGTTTGGGGTGTTTATGACAATATGTTCCCTGATTTCATGCCGAATGAAACGACCCAGTTCCCTGTTTCCTATGTCATGCCGGCATTTGGGAATGCCGGAGGTAAGCACTTCCTTTTCCAGTCAAACTGGCCATATAATACTAGCGACAAACTGGTCACATATCGTTTGTTCCATCACCATGGGGATGCCTATTTGACCCTGTATACAGAGGTTCCAGTAAACCTCAGTGTTACTCATGCTTCAAGCTTATTAAATACTGCAACATCATTCAGCGTAACTGCTGATGCCGGGTCTTTCATTGCATTAGTTGCTAATGGAGAAATCCTAGGTACTGCAAACGGAACCGGTTCTCCTGTCAGTATTACTATTCCGGTTCAAAGTGCAGGAACTGTAATAACAGTGACTGTTACAAAACAAAACTATTATCGCTATGAGTCTAACGTAGATGTTATTGCAGGTGGTATACTTGCAGACTTCTCAGCCGATAATACAACAATATGCGAGGGTGAAACAGTTACATTCACCGACCAGTCCAGCGGAAGTATCACTTCCTGGGATTGGACTTTCAGTGGAGGTACACCAGGTACATATAGCGGGCAAACCCCACCGGCAATTACTTATAATACTGCAGGAACTTATGATGTTACATTAATTATTAGTGATGGTTCTAATAATGATACTGAAACCAAAACAGCCTATATTACTGTTGATCCACTGACAGCTGATTTCACTGCCAGTCAGACAAGTATCCCATTGGGAGGTTCAGTTACTTTTACAAACCTGTCCACTTGTGCAGATTCATATGCATGGTCATTCCCGGGAGGAAACCCGTCAGCCTCAAACGAAGCAAATCCCGGCCCGATTGTTTATAATACTGTTGGCGATCATATTGTTACCCTCACGGCATACAATGGTGGCAGTGATGAAAAGACGATGACGATCCATGTTACTGACATTCAGTATTGCGCCTCGAATGGTAATCCGGGCTATGAATGGATTCAAAGCATTGATATTGGTGGCCTGACAAATAATTCCGGGCAGTCATTAACAGGCTATGAAGATTTCACTGGAATTACATATAACCTGGATCCCGGCAGTGCCAATACCATCACCTTTACTCCGGGCTTTGACGGAAGAAGTAGATTTCAATATTGGAACGTATGGATCGATTTCAATGTTGATGGTAATTTCGATGCAGAAGAACTGGTATTATCCATTTCAAAGAAAAAATCTGTTGTGGTCAGCACCTTGAATATACCATCCTCTGCTGATGGAACCACTGTTATGCGTATTAGCATGAAATACGGTTCTTATGCAACTTCATGCGAAACCGGTTTTGAGGGAGAAGTTGAGGATTATACCGTCAACTTTGCTCCGGTTGTTCCACAACCACCTATAGCTGCCTTCACGGCAGATAATACCACGATTGCAATCGGTGGAACTGTAAACTTCACAGATCAATCACAGAACACCCCAACAAGCTGGGCATGGTCCTTCCCCGGGGGAACACCATCAAACAGTGCCGATCAGAATCCATCGGTTGCCTATAATGGAGTCGGTGTTTATGATGTTACCTTAGAAGTATCAAATGCCCAGGGCTCAGACATTCTGGTTGAAACAGGATATATCACTGTTTCCGATGACCCTACTCCGCCATACTGTGTACCGGTGGCAAACAACACCAATGACTGGATCCACTCAATTACAATTGGCGTGGTCACTCATAATTCAGGGCAGGGCAGTGTTAGTGGATATGACTATTTTACTTCACCATCATTCACTTTTAATCCGGGATCAACATATAATGTTTCCCTGACCCCATTCAATTCCAGCAATAAGAATTTTTGGAGGATTTGGATCGATTTCAATAATGATGGAGACTTTGATGATGCGAATGAAACTGTTCTTTTAGCCAATAATAAAAAAGGTACTTATAGCAAGTCTATCACAATTCCAACAGGTGTGGATGCAGTAAGCCCTGACAGGATGAGGATCACCATGAAGACAGGTGGGGCCCCTTCTGCGTGTGCTGTAAACTTTAATGGTGAAGTGGAAGACTATAATGTTGGCTATGGTGCTGATTTATTTATCCCGGTTGTAAACAAGATGGAACTCAGTATCTATCCCAATCCTGCTGATAATATCCTGAACATAGTTGTTAGTGGGAACCGGGAATATGTAAATGTGAAGATCTATAGTGCTATCGGTAATCTGATGCAATCATTCCAAATGGATGATCGATTGGAACAGATCAATTTAGATGCTTATCAACAGGGTCTGTATTTCATACATATAAATGATGGCAATGAAAGGCTTTTACAGAAATTCATTGTCAGATAAGTATACATTGTAATGTAAAAAAGGGTTTGGGGGCTTTGATCGGCATGCAAGTTGTTGCACTCTATGCTGCCACAAAAGCATTTGCATGGAACCTGGATGAAGCTTTGCATCATGAAGAAAGTGTATACTCATTCAATCAACTGATATGAAAGTATTACCCATGAGAAAGCTTGTATTCTTATTCTCCTTTCTCGCCTTATTCGGTTGTGGGAAAAGATCAGCCGAACTCCCTAACATCATTATCATTTTCACCGATGACCAGGGCTATGCTGATCTGGGTTGTTATGGAGCAAAAGATTTTGAAACGCCTAATATTGACCGACTGGCGGATGAAGGGATGCGTTTCACCAGCTTTTATGTTTCGGAAGCAGTATGCAGTGCATCAAGATCCTCACTTTTAACCGGATGTTATGCACAACGTATTGGCATACGCGGAGCATTATCTCCTTTTGCCATGACCGGCCTGAACAGGGATGAGGAGACCATTGCTTCCATGCTTAAAAAACAAGGTTACAGCACTTGTATGGTTGGAAAATGGCATCTCGGCAACCATCCTGAATTTAATCCAATGAATTACGGCTTTGATGAATACCTCGGCCTACCCTATTCTAACGATATGTGGCCGGTAGGATATGATGGAAAAACTATTGAAAATAGTCATAAAAGTATATATCCCCAGCTTCCGCTAATTGAGGGAGACTCGGTTATTGAGATCTTCCGGAACCTAAAAGATCAGGAGAAGATCACTACCATCTACACTGAGCGTGCTGTTAATTTTATTAAGAAAAATGCTGAACACCCCTTTTTCCTTTACCTCGCCCACAGCATGGTGCATGTTCCCCTCGCTGTTTCAGATAAATTCAAGGGCTTTAGTGAGCAGGGTTTATATGGAGACGTGATGAGCGAGATCGACTGGTCAGTAGGTGAGATCCTAAAAACTTTGGAAGACAATGGACTAAAAGACAATACCCTGATCATATACACCAGTGACAATGGCCCCTGGCTGAATTTCGGGAACCATGGCGGCTCGGCCTTTCCCCTTCGGGAAGGTAAGGGTAATTCATGGGAAGGTGGTGTAAGAGTACCCTGTGTCATGTATTTTCCTGAATTAATTACTGCCGGAACGCAAAGTGATCACATGGCCTCTACGATTGATATATTACCTACTATTGCCAGCTTAACCGGAGCCCCCCTGCCGGAAAAAGAAATTGATGGGGTAAATATATTATCCCTTCTAAAGGGAGATCGGATTGCCAATCCAAGGAATGAATTCATATATTATTACGTAGGGGGGTTGAATGCAGTCAGAAGAGGTGACTGGAAATTGGTGGTCCCACACAATTATCGTTCATACGCCGGTGTTGAACCAGGCAGAGATGGTTTCCCCGGCCCCTATAGCCGGGGCGAGGCAGGGCTTGAATTGTACAATCTGAAAGAGGATATCAGGGAAAGCAATGATGTTGCGGCAGATTTTCCTGAAAAAGTAAAAGAATTACTTGCCCTTGCCGACAGCACAAGAATTGCCTTAGGCGACCTGATCACAGGTGTACGGGGAAACACCAACCGTTCACCCGGGCGAATCAGGATGAACGACAGGATCACTGATCATAAAGCAAAAGGGCTGAAATACAAATTAAGGTATAAACCCCGCCGCAGGTATTCTGGTGGAGGTGAATATGCCCTTACTGATGGTTATCTTGCATCGCTGGAATTCACTGACGAAAGCTGGCTTGGATTTCATGGTGATAACCTGGAGATCGTTATTGATATGGGGAAAATTGAAGTAATTGACACGATTGAGATAGGTTTCCTTGAGAACCAGGCTTCATGGATATTCTTACCAACAATGATAGAAATATATGGAGCAAATGATCCTGTGAGCTTTACGCTTATTGACCGGAAAAACTTTGGCAAAATATCTAAAGATCTAAAGATTGCAATAGAATCTTATCAATTTCATGGATCGATCACCACACAATACATTAAGGTGATAGCAAGCAATGTGAGGACTTGTCCCGACTGGCATCCGGGCATAGGAGAAAATGCCTGGCTGTTTGTTGATGAGGTTATCGTGAAATAAAATACTCAACTCATATACTTGTTTTTAGCATATCTTTTTTTATCTTTGAGAAAGTCACAAAGTATCATATTGCCTGATGCAATGTACTGTCATTAAATATTAATCTAAAACCAATAACATATGAAAACAAAATCTACTTTTTTATTGATTGTCTTTCTTTCATTCTGCATTTTGGCAGGAGCACAATCGACACCCACAGAGATCACGGCTGAATACGGCCCGCCTGCTGAAGCAAATGTATGGGAACACTTCACCATCCCGCTAACTGCGGAAACTTTCAACGTAGACGAAATAACCTTTGATGCTGTACTGGCAGGTGTTACTTCTTTCTGGATTCGGACTGAAATGCATACCGGTTATGACATAGGGGGTATTGATGACGTTTTTATTGGTACAACATACTGGAGCTATTTCGAAGGTTCTGCTGATGGATGGAGTTCCGGCGGAGATGGCACAATGGAATGGATGCCAACAGGTGGTGTTGATGGTGGATATCTTCAGATCAGTGATTGGGCTACCGGTGACTGGCACTGGTTGATCGCTCCATCGACATGGGCTGGCGACTGGACTTCACTGAAAGGCCAGAATATCCAGTTCTGGTACAAGACCGATCAACCCAGTTATGCTGCCATTGTAAAGATCACCACCGGAGTGATCGACAGGCTTGTGATCAATACGCCTGTAATTAGTACTATCCTTCCGAATGATTCAGTATTAATAGAGTTGGAAGTATTGCCTGCACCGACAGCAGACATCACGGTTTCTTTTTCCACATCAGACCCAACTTGCATAAAGGTACCCCCTTCCATTACAGTATTGGCAGGTTATTCAACAGCTTATGTATACTTCGTTGCTGTAGAGGGTGCTGCGGTTGGCTGCGAATCAGTAATTGAAGCTACCTCTCCTGGATACCTGACCTCCCGTATCACTATGCTTGTACTTGACAATTACGGTATTGAAGAAAGCGATCTTTCTAAGGAAATCTCCATCTTCCCAAACCCATGTAACGGAAAATTCATCCTCTCCAATACCTCGGGTAAACGTGTTCATCAGGTGATGATGTATGACCTTTCAGGTAATGCTATACTGGATCTTCAAGAAGGGGATCTCAGCAATACCGAAATCGATGTTACGAACCAACCGGCAGGAATTTATTTCCTGAGGATCTTTGTGGATGGGAAGGTGATTACTTCGAAAATTATTATTAAATAATGACAGTAAGACCTCACAGGTCACAGACTCTGTGAGGTCTTACTTTTATTTTAAGTCCAACCCAACACCCACCGCGTCCGCCGTAGCTTTAGCGTAGGCAGAACACCCAACACCTATCAGTCGTAAAGACTGATGAATTCATACCCATTCCCCGACCACTCAAGAAATCTTTTCATATCATTAATGCTGATGACCAAACTGGCAGTATTCAGGTTTGGATGAAAGCTAACTTTTTCCGCTTTCAATAAATTCTCATCAATGAACAGGTATACATGATCATCATCATCATTGATAAGGCCAAACAGTGAAACCGACCCCCCTTCCAGGCCCAGATATTTCTTCAGCCTCTTTGGGGAAGCAAATGTCAACTTGCCCTGTTTGAGCCTTTGCTCAAGATCCCGTATGTCGAGTTTGTAACGATGGTCGCTGATCACCAGGTAGTGCTTATTGCCTTTATGGTTGCGAAAGAAGATATTTTTGCAATGAGCCGAGTCAATATCTTTCCAGTATTTTAATGCCTCCTCAATCGTTGGGCCGGGAGGGTGTTCGTAGTATTCATAGCTGATTTGCAGTTCGTCGAGGATCTTGTACAACCCGGGGTCTCCGTTCATCTTAATGAGCTTTAAGCAAATATATGAATTCCACTAACTTTTCAAAAGCAATTCCTGCAGGTTCTTTTCAAAAGACGTCTGTGAATTCTTGAATT
>JAGLYE010000041.1 GCA_023132505.1 Bacteroidales bacterium
CGGAACGCGAAGGAGGATTAAAAAACATTGTACTACATCATCCTTGTGGTCATCATAGCAACGATTTCAGGAATGATCTATGGAGCAGTATAATCGCAAACAAATGAAGATCCTGCCGATGCAAAAGAAACGGCTTTCCTTTCTAGACCGCTACCTCACTCTCTGGATTTTTCTGGCCATGTTTGCTGGGATAATATCCGGGTATTTATACCCGGGTATTAAGAATTTCTGGGAAAGCATGGTGGTAAACGATACCAACATTCCTATTGCCATCGGCCTGATCCTGATGATGTACCCACCGCTGGCTAAGGTCCGTTATGAAGAATTGCCAAAGGTATTTTCTAATTTTAAAATATTAGGACTTTCACTGGTTCAGAATTGGGTCATCGGCCCGGTTCTGATGTTCCTGTTGGCAATCATTTTTCTGCATAATTACCCCGGTTATATGTACGGATTGATCCTTATTGGCCTTGCCCGATGCATTGCCATGGTGATCGTATGGAATGAACTTGCAGAAGGAAGCACTGAATATGCTGCCGGATTGGTAGCCTTCAACTCCATCTTCCAGATATTGTTTTTCTCCTTGTTCGCATGGATATTTATTACCATCCTTCCCACCTGGTTTGGCCTTGCATCAGTTGAGGTGCCGGTAACTATCGCCATTATTGCAAAGAGTGTTTTCATATATCTGGGTATTCCTTTTATTGCAGGATTTTTTACAAGGTTTATCCTGGTCAGGATCAAAAGCAAAGAGTGGTATCACAATAAGTTTGTTCCTGTGATCAGCCCCATCACCCTAACAGCCTTACTGTTTACAATCATTGTGATGTTCTCTTATCAGGGAGATAACATCATTACATTGCCATTTGATGTTGTTCGCATAGCCATTCCTCTGATCATATATTTTGTGATCATGTTCCTGGTTTCATTCTTTATGGGGAAAAAGATCGGGGCGGATTACTCCAAAACAACATCAATCGCATTCACGGCAGCATCGAACAACTTTGAGCTGGCTATCGCAGTGGCTATCATGGTATTCGGAATTAGCTCACAGGAAGCTTTTGCAACGGTCATAGGCCCGCTGGTTGAAGTACCGGTACTCATTGGGCTTGTAAATGTAGCATTCTGGCTAAGGAAAAAGTACTTTGGAAATCAGATATCAGATATTTGATGTCAGAATTCATTTCAGGTTTCAGATTTCTGCTATCTGATTTCACCGCAATCCTTTAACCTTCGGTTTTCCTGCAACAAAATCCTTCAGGTAATAAGGCTCAAAATACGCCAGGTCTTCGAAATCCCCGGAAAGGAATTTTGCATTTGCCAGCACAGCCAGGCTTGTTGCGGAGGGATGGATATCATCTAAATAGATCATGTTCTCATGATCCAGCACATCCCGGCATTTTTCAGCTCCGTCCCCAAAATAATAGATAACACTTGACTTTATTTCTTTTCGGAATGATTCCTCATCAACAATGAGTGCTTCCGTTGCCCTGACTTCATTATTATGTTGATCAAATAAAGCGGTATACACTTCCATCCTCCGGGCATCGATCATAGGGCAATATAATGGAGTTGCAGGAGGTTCTTTGGCATCTTCAACTGACCTCAAAGCACCAAGTGCCATAGATTGCAGCGTGGGGACAGCAATCAGTGGAATATCAAGCGCATAGCATAAGCCTTTGGCAGCAGAAATTCCAATTCTCAATCCGGTATATGATCCGGGACCCTTGCTCACGGCAATAGCATTTATATCTGTCATTGATTTCCCGGATTCACGGATCACCTCCTCACAAAATACCGTGACTTTGGCAGCATGGATATTTTTTTCATAGCTTTCGCGCAAAGCAAGCAAGTGCTTGCCATCGGATAATCCGACGGAACATACCTGGGTGGCAGTCTCTATATTCAGGATAAGTGACATGGAAAGTGTCTGGATCAGCTTGTTGTTTTAGTCATCTTTGAACAGGTCTTTCCGCTCTGTTTTCCGAAGTTCATCACCCTCTTTTAGCGTCTTGGAGATAAGACTGTATGGACCGGTAACAACATTCTCTCCCTCTTCAAGGCCTTCGATGATCTGAATATGGAGATTGTCCTGGATGCCAATCTTAACTTCCTTCATTTTAGCAAAACCTTCGTCGTAAACAAAAACAACCTCAACAAAATCTTTTTTCTTGTCCTTTTCATGAAGTTGTTCATTTTCAGCATCTTCATATTCAGCATCAGTCGTATCGCTTCTTGTGGTCACGGCACCAATAGGGATAACAAGGATATCATTAGCATATTCAGTTCGTATGTCAACAGTTGCTGACATTCCCGGCCTCAGCGGGGAAAATTTGGGATTATTTTCCGGGATAAGATTTGCATACGACTCCGGTATGACCATGATCTTTACATCAAAATTGGTCACCTGTTCAGCACTTACTCCCACTGTATTTGCCGAGGTAGCGATCTCAGTTACCACTCCCAGGAACTCTTCATTGAGGTATGCATCCACTTCAATGGTACAAGTATCGAAAAGTGATACTCTGACGATATCATTTTCATTTACCTCAACATTTACCTCCATATTCTGCAGGTTGGCAATGCGCATGATCTCAGTTCCGCTGGAAAATTGCGACGCTCCGGTGACCCTTTCCCCCTGTTCAACATTCAGTCTTGATACCGTACCTGAATTTGGGGCAGAAATTGTGGTCCTGGTCAGATTTTCATTTGCTTCACGGAGTGAAGCTTCAGCACTTTTAACAGCATATTCTGCGCTTTTCACAGTCTGGCGAGCTGCATCAACCTCAGCAAGTGCAACTTCATAAGAGGCTTTTGATGCATCGTATTCAGATGCAGAGATCACATTTTGTTCCCACAATGACTTATTTCGTTCATAAGATACTTTGGCGTTCAGGAATTGCGCTTTAGACTGTGCTAAACGGGCCTTGGAATTGGCCAGGTTGGCCTGCTGGGAATTTACATTGGCCATTGCCCTTTCATAGCTTGAGATATATATTTCGGGGTCGATCTTCGCCAGGAGGTCACCTCCCATAACCTCATCTCCCTCCTTCACATATAATTCCACCACTTCACCGGAGATGTACGGGCTGATGATCACATCCTGGGCAGGCTGGATCTTCCCGTTTGCAGAAACTGTTTCAATAATATCATCGTATTTCACCTGTTCAACGGTCACTGCAAAGCCACGGCCTGATTTTCCCTTGTTGATGGCAAAAATGATGAGGATCACAAAAAGAACAATGATGATGATGATCCAGGTTTTTTTCTTCTTAAACATTAGGCAATAGGTTTGTTCTGTTTTTCAATGCTTTACATCAGGATTGATCCCGAATAAACACCCTGCGAAGATAGGCAACATATTTATATCAATTGCACAAATAATCAGGCGATATCACTATTCGATCGAGAGCGGGTTACCCATGTAAAAACTTAATATCGTAGTCTTGAAAATGTAATCATATTTCGCTTGCAGCAAATCTGATTGGGCAAGCGTAAGCTCTTTCTTGATCTCATTGTATTCAACGGAATTGATGAGCCCGACATCAAACTTCTGCTCAGCATATTTAAAGGCTTCACTTTGGGCTTCAACCTGTTTAAGTGAAGAACCATACTTTTTAAGTGCAGCCACAGCATCGGCATAAGCCTGTTGAATAACCTTTCTTAAATTATTTTTTGTCATCTGAAGGTCATGCTCAGCACTTTCCTGAGCAATTTTTGCCCTGGTAATGCTATTTCTCACCTGCCATCCATTGAAGATCGGGATATTCAGGTAAAACCCAATAGACCTGTTGTTGTTATCGTTCAATTGATCAGCCCAGTCTTTTACCTGAATATCATTATATCTATCTATTGTGCTTGTATACACAGGTTCACCACTTTCAGTCCATCCAAATTCTCTATCTACATAAACAGGATCATTGTAAATCTCATTCAGACCTGAATAACCGCTTCCCCAGGACCCCCCCAAAGAAATAACAGGACTCTGCTGTCCACGTGCCAGAGCAATATCCTTTTGGGCAATATCAACATTGAGTTCAGCCAACCTCACTTCCGGCCTGTTGAGCAAAGCATAGCTGTATATCTGGTCAGAAGTAATATCTATTGAAGGGGCTTCTACAGATCTCAGACGGGGTATCTGAACATCAAAATCTTCGTTAACCGGGTAATCGATCAGCTGCATGAGGCTCAGGTATGAGATCTCAAGCCTGTTTTCAGACTCCACAACCTGTAATTCTTCCCGTGCCGACTGAGCCTGGATATTAAGCAGGTCGCCTCTGGCCAAAGTCCCTGCTTCAACCAGTTTCTTCATTCTACTTACCTGCTGCTCAGTAACACCAAGCTGCTCCCTGGCCACCAATAATAATTCCTTATTAAAAAGAATATCGAGGTAATACCCGGCTACTGTCAGGGAAATATTATCAAGGAGGTCATCAAGTGAAAACTTAGAATACTTCAAGGTTAGCTGGTTCTTTTTAATCAGATTTATTTTCTGTAAGCCATTGAATAAGGTAATATTTCCCTGAACATACATATTATCAGATCTAACTCTGTTCGTGGCAAAGGTATTTGTATACTGGTCTATAGTCCGGCCCCAGTTATTCACTGTGCTTGCCCCGGCATTGATACTGGGCAATGTGTTCAGTTTTGTCTGGAGCACATTGGCCTTATTCGTTTCCACTACCAATACCTGCTTTTTAATATCCAGGTTATTGTCAAAAGCATAATTGATGCAATCCTGCAACGACCATGATGCTTGTGCCTGAAGCTGTGATGCACTCATAAACAGCATGAGTAATGTAACTATCGTACCAGCAGTTAAAAGCCGCAGGAATGTAAGTTCTCTGAGTGATACAATTTTAATCATTGTTATCTGGTTTTAAAATTTTTCCAATATACATCTAAAAATATGCCATTTTGCTAATTAATTGATTTGCAAATAATAGCAAACATCCTTCGCAAACAGTAAATAAAAAAGTGTACGCTTTGCTACTTTAGCTGTTCAATAACGAACAATCGCTTTTCCTGTTCTCCCTGGCACTTCAAATGTATGAATAATTCACTACATTTGTTTTGGTTCTCCAAACCTTATCATCAGTATATTTATATCCATTAAAACCCAACCCATGAAAACCAGCAACATAACCACAAAGCTTGGCTTAATGATGCTAGCATTCCTCTTTTTTACCAACAAGGCCCATAGCGATATCAGCCCCGGTGATACTATACATGCCGTAAAATATTTGATCGATTTGCAGGAAGTTGATATGGTTGCTAAAACAATAACGGCAAATACCACCATCACACTCAATCCACTGGTTGATAATTTAGATATTTTTCAGCTGCAACTGATGCAATTAACTGTTGATTCTGTATTTGTGGATCAGATAAAAATTACCAATTTCACACATGAAGATGAAATTCTTAATATACCACTGATGGTCCCTGTTTCTCCAGGAGATACAACTGATGTAAAAGTATATTATCACGGGCAACCTTTTCATGAGAGTTGGGGCGGTTTTCATTATTCCGGATCATACGCTTTTAACCTTGGTGTTGGCATAAGCTGGATTCCTCATAACCTGGGAAAAACCTGGTTTCCCTGTATCGATGATTTTACTGACAGGGCCATATATGAAGTTAAGGCTACGGTACCTGAAGACATGATGGCAATAGGGGGCGGGCAGCTGCTTGAGGTAACTAACAATGGTAATGGTACACACACATTCCGCTGGCTGATTAATAATCCGATACCCACTTACCTTGCCTCCATTGCCATTGGTGATTATGCTCTGGTAGAAGATACTTACAATGGTATAGAAAGAGACATCCCGATCACTTATTATGTAAGGCCTTCCGACACAATAAAAGTGCCGGGTTCTTTCACAAGGATGCATGACATTATTGCCTTGTTTGAGGATAAATTCGGCGCGTATGACTGGCACCGGGTGGGATATGTGGGAACCGCCATTGGAGCAATGGAGCATGCTACCAATATTGCATACCCACATGGATGTATTTCTAATAACTCCCAATACGAGTACCTCTATGCACATGAACTATCCCATATGTGGTTTGGCGATAAAGTCACCTGCGATAAGGCAGAAGAAATGTGGATAAACGAAGGCTGGGCAACTTTCTGCGAAAATTATTATGTGGAAGTCCTTGACGGCCCTTCATTATATAAAGTCCAGATGAGAAATATGCATGCCGATGTCCTGTACAGCTGCCATACAGAAGAAGGCGGTTATCAGCCCCTTAACAATATTCCGCAGGAATATACTTATGGAACCAGTGCTTATGATAAGGGAGCTACTGTTGTCCAGGCGCTCAGGGCATATCTGGGGGATGATATTTTCTTTGACGCCTGCAAGGGCTACCTTGAAGACCTGGCATTTACTTCCCTTTCTTCATACGACATGGAAGCTGTTTTTTCACAGAATACCGGTATTGACATGAGCGGATTCTTCAACAACTGGGTATACCATGGCGGCACACCCCATTATTCCATCGATTCCTTCTCAATCGTTCCCCAGACAGGAACCAGCGAAGTAACTGTTTATGTGAAGCAGAAACGCAAAGGGCCGGCTTTTATGGGAGATGATAATATTATTGAAATAAATATCCTCGATGAGGAATGGCACCGCTTTACCGATACAATTCATTTCTCCGGTGAAACAGGTTATACAACTATGATCGTACCTTTTAATGCCGTTGAAGTATTTCTTGATCTTGAAGAAAAGTATATGGATGCTACTGTGGATAACTACACGCTTGTAAAAGAAACAGGCGAAACAGCATTTCCTGATACCTACTTCAATATAGATGTATCTGAGCTAACTGATTCTGCCTTCATCCAGGCAACCCATAATTATGCTCCTGCAGATACATTTGCAATACCGGTGCCCGACCTCAGGGTATCGGATTACAGGTATTGGACTATTAAGGGGGTCTTCCCGGAACCATTTACTGCAACAGGAAGATTTTTCTACAGCAAAAGCGGACTAGATAATACACTTATCATCAGTGCCTCCGATTCAATAGTAATTTTTTACAGGAGAGACGCAGGCATGGAATGGGAAGCAGTGGATTTTACTGTTGTCGGACCCTGGTCGATAGGCTACATTTATGTTGACAACCTGCAAATGGGCGATTATACATTGGGGGTTTGGGATATTTCTGTGTCAACGGAAGAAACAAACATGGAAGGTCATGATAATATTTTCAAAGCATTCCCAAATCCATCCTCAGGGAAATTTAATTTTGCTATTAGTGATGATAATGCCAGCCGGCTTGAGATTTATTCTTTCGATGGAAAGCTATTGGAGCAAATTGAATTGAAAGACAGAAGCAGTGAGGTCTCCTGGATACCGGGGAACATACCTGATGGCACCTATATTGCAGTATTAAGAAGCAACAATAAAAAGGCCCTGGCAAGTAAAAAGATCGTTTATATAAAATAATGCAGGACCTCACAGCTTATATAAGCTATGAGATCATTCTTCAGATGAAATATAAGCTCCAGGCTTTAACTGACCGTTACGAGAAACATGCCAGGCCCGAAAAAGGCAGGCAGATGCGTGCCTATATGAAGGATCAGTTTGATTACCTTGGCCTTCCCTCGCCTCTCAGGAGAGAACTCAGCAAGGGTTTTTATGCTGAGTATGGCTACCCTGAGCTTTCACAGCTGAAAAGTGTAGTTATGGAATGCTGGCAAATGCCCTACCGGGAGTATAAATATTTTGCCATGGAACTTTTGGTAAAAATGAAGAAGGAAGCCGGGCATGACGCCATCCACTTATATGAACTCCTGATCACCGACCAGAGCTGGTGGGATACTATTGACCTGATCGCTCCTTCGCTTGTTGGATATCATCTGCAGCAATACCCCGAAGAAAGGATTGATTATATCAACAAATGGATTGGATCCGGAAACATCTGGCTTCAGCGCAGCAGCATCCTTTTTCAGTTGAATTACAAATCAGATACTGACACCCGCCTGTTAACCGGCATTATTCTGAAACTCAAAGATTCAAAAGAGTTTTTTATCAGAAAAGCAATCGGATGGATACTGCGTGAGTATTCAAAAACTGATCCCGGCTTTGTTGTACGCTTTGTTCAAAGTCATGAACTATCGGGACTGAGCCATCGCGAAGCCCTGAAGTGGCTTGAACGCCAAAAAACTTTATGACATTATCCCGGTCAAAAAGTTTTTTCACATACTTTTGCAGCTGTTTTATGAATTTAGTATTTGTTCTGAATATTTGGTTGATGATGTGGTCACGCTTTTTACTTCTCATAATACTGTTTTTCCTGATCGTCCTCTCGTGTAATAATACTCCAGGGAGTGATGACCTGGATGAAAAAGAATACACTATAGAGCTCAGTGTTTTTTGTGATTCCACTACAGCACATATTAAATCCGAATGGATCGACAGCATATTCACCAGGATGTCGAAAGGTTACTGGTTCAATGGTGCCGTGGCTTATCTGGAACAGGGTTGCCTGATCTACCAAAAATCATTTGGCTTATCGAATTTCAGGACGAAGGATACACTCAGCATCACTTCTCCATTCCAATTGGCATCTGTTTCAAAGATGTTCACAGCTATGTCGGCTATGATCCTCAAAGAAGACGGACTGCTTGACCTGAATGCCGACATCAAAGCATACCTGCCAAATTTTCCCTACGACAGTGTCACCACAAAGATGCTGCTCACACATCGCTCAGGCCTGAGCCGCTATATGTCGCTTGCCCACGACAAATGGACCAACAAGACCATCCCGCTTACAAACGACGATATGCTGGCCCTTTTCGAGGAAAATATCCCTGACCCTTACTTCCTGCCCGACAAAGGTTTTCATTATTGCAATACCAACTACGCCCTGATCGCATCCGTTGTTGAAGCCATAAGCGGGATGCCTTATGCTGAATTTGTACAACAAAGGATCTTTGACCCTGTCGGGATGGGCAATTCTTCTGTGTATCACATGGATCATGATACTGCAGTTTCGTTTTATGTGGAAACTGAGGTGATGGGGCATAGATACAAAAGCTGGAGGCCCATCAGGGTTCGCAATGAATACCTGAACGGAGTAACCGGCGACAAGGGTATTTACACCAGCATTGAAGACCTTGCCAAATTCGATCAGGCTATCACTGCAAACCGGCTGGTTTCAGAGACTACCATGCGTGAAGCTTTTACCCGCGGCAGTCCGACATACTGGCGGCGCAAAGATAATTATGGTTTTGGATGGCGCATCAGGGAAAGTGAGGATAGCACAGCTTTTCATTTTGGATGGTGGAAGGGATACAGGGCATACTATATCCGGGATATGAAAAACAGTAAGACGCTTATCGTTCTTACCAATAAAGACAAGGGACCCGGTTCATCCATATACTGGAATATAGTACATGATACTACACATATGGTTCACTTTCTGGAAAAACCTTACAGGCCTTAATTCCTGTTAACGGTATTAGGAGACAGTAAGTACCTAAAGGGTTACCAGCTTAAATCCCACTCCGTGAACATTAATAAGCTCAACAGAAGGATCCATTTTAAGGTACTTACGTAGTTTGGTAATATAAACGTCCATGCTGCGGGCATTGAAATAGGAATCATCAAGCCAAATCTTGTTCAGGGCTACGCTACGGTCAACTACCTCATTCAGATTCTGGCAGAGCAGCTTTAAAAGGGCAACCTCCTTTGAAGTAAGTTTCACCTCTTCCTCACCCATGCCAAGTGTTTGCCTAACAAAATTAAATTCCATTTTGCCCAAATGATAGGTATCGCCTTCAGGCTTTTCTTTTTCTTCAACCTGAGTCCTTCGGAGTATGGCTTCCATCCTTGCAAGCAACTCTTCCATATTAAAAGGTTTAGTAAGGTAATCATCGGCACCTATTTCAAACCCTTTAAGCTTGTCTTCCTGCATGGATTTAGCAGTTAGAAAAAGGATGGGTACTTTTTTATCAATTTT
>JAGLYE010000042.1 GCA_023132505.1 Bacteroidales bacterium
GAAGACAAAGTGGAGTTGTTGAAACAGGAAATTGCAAAGAAGTATGGGATATCACGGGAAGAAACGGCTTATTTCATCATTTCCAATACTACAGAAAACCATGCTTATCATCCCCAAAGCGATAAGATCAACATTCACTATAAAACCGGGGAAGTGATTGATCTTGCCAATGCGTCAGATCAGTTGAATATTACTGTGTTGCACAAGACGGTAACCAAGCACTTTCTGTGTTACCCGAAAGAATTCAGGGCTTGTTTATAAGTCCTGATAATTTAATAAATACCTGCATCTGATAAAGATTTATCATTGCAACAGTAACCAGAGAAAAATTATGAAATTTACAGCGCGACAGATAGCAGATACGATAGGCGGCCGTGTTGAGGGTGATCCCGAAATTTCGGTGAGCCGTGTTGTTAAGATCGATGAGGAGGGGAAAGGCGGTCTCAGCTTCCTTGCCAACCCAAAGTATGAATCTTTTATTTATACTACAGGGGCAGATGTGATCATTGTCAGCAGTGATTTTAAAGCAGAGAAAAAAATAAAAGCAACCCTGGTCAGAGTTGATGAGCCCTACCTTGCCTTTGCGGCACTCCTTGAATTCTATAACAAGATGAAACTGGATAAATCAGGGATCAGCGAGCATGCTTTTATCCATGAAACAGCTATGATAGGAGAGAATGTTTATATAGGCGAGTTTGCTTTTATCGGTAAGGATGTGATCCTGGAAGATGATGTGAAGATCTATCCGCATACATATATTGGTGATAATGCGAAGATTGGAAAGGGCACCATGGTATTTGCCGGAGCAAGGCTTTATCATGATACCGGCATTGGTTGTGACTGTACAATACATTCGGGTGTGATCATAGGGAGCGATGGCTTTGGTTTTGCACCCAATGAAAAAGGCGAATATGTGAAAGTATCCCAGATAGGAAATGTCATTATCGAAGACAATGTGGAGATAGGTTCAAACACTACCATCGACCGGGCTACTATTGGTTCAACCATTATCCGCCGGGGGGTAAAACTAGATAACCTGATCCAGGTTGCACATAATGTGGAGATCGGGGAAAATACTGTGATTGCTGCACAAACCGGCATTTCCGGTTCAACAAAGATCGGCAAGAACTGCATGATAGGAGGGCAGGTAGGTATTGTCGGCCATATCAGGATTGGCGATAATGTTAAGATCCAGGCGCAATCAGGCGTGCCTTCCAATGTAAAGGATGGGGAGATCATAATGGGGTCGCCTTCCATCAACCTGAGACAGTATATGAAATCATACATACATTTCAGGAACCTGCATAAGATTGTAGAAAGGCTTGAGAAGCTGGAGAAGAAAATTGACGATACCGGCCCTGATGCCTAAGTCATTTTATTCCTGCCAATTATTGCAAATTTTATTACTTTTGCGGAAATTCTGAAATACCTTTTTATTTCTCTATGATCGAGAAACAAAAAACCATAAAGCAAGCAATCTCTGTTAAAGGGACCGGACTCCACACAGGAAATGAGGTTACCGTTACTTTTAATCCCGCCCCGGCGGGACATGGATTGAAATTCAGAAGGGTTGACCTTGATGGCCAGCCTGTAGTTGATGCTGATATACAGTATGTGGTTGATACTTCGAGAGGGACTTCTTTGCAACACAATGGCGCAAGCATCAATACCTGTGAACATGTATTGGCCGCTGTTGCCGGAATGGGCATCGACAACCTGATGATCGACCTCACGCAGAGTGAGCCTCCCATCATGGATGGCAGCTCAAAATTCTTTATTGAGGCCCTGGTGGAGGCCGGCTGTGTCGAACAGGATGCAAAGCGTGAATACATCGAGCTTGATTCCAATATCATCTACCGTGATGAAAAGAATAAGGTTGAGATGATAGCAATACCTTCCGATAAATTTAAAGTATCGGTAATGATCAACTTTGAAACCCGTGTGCTCCCTACCCAATACGCGGTACTTGAAGATATGAAGGATTTTAGGGAAGAGATATCAGACTCCAGAACCTTTGTATTTTTACATGAACTGGAATATTTGCTGAACAATGACCTGATCAAAGGTGGTGACCTTAGCAATGCCATTGTATTTGTTAACAGGGTTGTTTCGCAGGAGGAACTCGATAGGCTTGCCGACCTTTTTAAAAAGCCACGGGTGGATGTGATGCAGGAAGGTATCCTCAGCAATCTTGAATTGCACCACCGCAATGAGCCTGCCCGTCATAAATTGTTAGATGTTGTGGGCGATGTTGCATTGCTTGGCAAACCTATCAAGGCCCACATAATTGCCCGCAGGCCCGGGCATGCTGCCAATGTTGAATTAGGAAAACTTATTAAAGAACATATTTCCAAGAAATCAAAAAAGATGAATGCACCATTTTCGATTGACCTGACCAAGGATCCGCTATATGATATTATGGACATCCAACGAATCCTGCCACATCGTCCGCCATTTCTTTTCATTGACAAGATCATGGAAGTGGGAGATGATTATATTGTTGGGATAAAGAATGTAACCATGAATGAGTCATTTTTTGAAGGGCATTTTCCGGGTAACCCTGTTATGCCGGGAGTGATCCAGGTTGAGGCAATGGCCCAGACAGGCGGTGTTTTGATCCTGCATTCTATTCCAGATCCGGAGAATTATAATACACTTTTCCTGAAAATTGAAGAAGTCAGATTCAGAAAAATGGTCAGGCCCGGAGACACCATTGTATTCTATAATAAGCTCATGAAGCCTGTTAGCAGGGGTATTGCTTTAATGAATGGCAAAGCTTATGTGAATGGCAAAGTAGTGATGGAATCGAAGATGATGGCATCTGTTACAAAAAAAGAAGATACCAACGAATAACCCAATCTGATGAATCAACCTTTAGCATACGTACACCCGCAGGCCAAAGTAGCCAACAATGTAGTTATTGAACCATTCGTTAATATTGAAAAGAATGTGGTGGTGGAGGAAGGCACCTGGATTGGCTCACATGTGACTATCATGGAAGGAGCACGCATAGGTAAAAATTGTCGTGTCTTCCCCGGTGCGGTAATCGCTGCCATCCCCCAGGACCTTAAATTCGACGGAGAGGAAACAATTGTCAAGATCGGAGATAATACCACGATCAGGGAATATGTGACCATTAACCGGGGTACGAAAGCAAATTACGAAACCGTAGTTGGGAATAATTGTCTGCTGATGGCATATGTGCATGTTGCTCACGATTGCATTATCGGCAATAATGTCATACTGGCCAATGCGGCCACGCTGGCAGGTCATATTGAGATTGATGATTTCGCTATTATAGGAGGGCTTGCTGCTGTTCACCAATTTGTTCAGATTGGCAAGCATTGTATGATCTCAGGTGGGGCATTGGTCAGAAAAGATGTACCCCCGTTTACCAAAGGTGCAAGAGAGCCCATATCCTATGTTGGCGTAAATTCTATCGGACTCAGAAGAAGAGGGTATAACAATGAACAGATTAAGGATGTACAAGAGATCTACCGAATGATATACCTTCGGGGATTGAATGTTTCCCAGGCTGTTAATATTATTGAGGCAGATGTACCCGCTACCCCGGAAAGAGATGAGATCCTGGCATTTATCAATAAGTCGACCCGTGGCATTATGCGAGGATACAGTAAGTTTCAGAAGCAAGATTAACAAAATTACAATTTTAAGCGCATGGCAACAACAGCAGATTTTAGAAATGGATTGGTGATAGAGTTTAATGGTGATTTGTTTACTATAGTAGAATTCCAGCATGTAAACCCCGGAAAAGGCGCAGCTTTTGTCAGGACGAAACTAAAAAATGTAAAAACAGGCAAGGTGCTTCCCAATACCTTCATCGCAGGATCTAAGATCAATGTACAAAGGGTTGAAAGGCGCTCATATCAGTATCTCTATACCGATGGAGAATCTTATCATTTCATGAATCAGGAAACTTTTGAGCAGACCTTTCTTGGCAAAGAGCTGATCTCTGCTCCTGATTTTCTTAAAGAGGGGCAAGAAGTGGATATCACCTTTCATGCAGAGTCAGAATCATACCTGGCCTGTGAATTGCCGGCATATGTGACACTTGAGATTACTTATACCGAGCCCGGAGAAAGAGGCAATACGGCTACCAACGTTATGAAAAATGCTACTGTTGAAACAGGAGCTAACGTTAAGGTGCCCCTTTTTATCAATACCGGCGACCTGATTAAAGTAGATACTCGTACAGGTGAATATTCTGAAAGAGTAAAAGCATAAAGCATTTCCTGAATATATAATACTTCTTTGCCTGCCGAAATTAAGGGTCGGGGGTAATGTAAGAAAAACGCACAGCATGAAATTCCCAGAACCACAATCCCTGAAGCAGATCAGCGACTTTCTGAAAGCAAAATATGTTGGTGACCCCTCTCATATCGTAAGCGGTATGAATGAAATCCACATGGTGGAGGAAGGTGACCTGACCTTTGTTGATCATCCAAAATATTATGATAAGGCCTTGAATTCCAACGCCACAACGATACTTATTGATAAAGTGGTCGATTGTCCTGAAGGGAAGGGCATTATAATTTCTGAAGACCCTTTTGTTGATTTTAATAAGCTTAGTCAACACTTCAGACCATTTGAAGCTGCTGCCGGCATGGTGAGCCCGACTGCAGAAATAGGTGAAGGGACTGTGATTCAGCCCGGTGCATTTGTCGGTAATCATGTGAAGATCGGCAAGAACTGTCTGATCCATGCCAATGCATCGGTTTATGATCATTGTGTGCTGGGCGACAATGTAGTGCTGCATTCCGGATCAGTGATCGGTGCCGACGGATTTTATTTCCAGAAAAGGAAAGGTGAAACATTGAAGTTCAATTCTGTGGGCAGGGTGATACTCGGAAACCATGTGGAGGTTGGCGCAAACACTTCCATTGACAAAGGTGTGACTGGTGATACGATGATTGGGGACTATACAAAATTCGACAATCATGTTCAGGTAGGCCACGACACACAGATCGGCCGTTATTGTCTCATTGGTGCATTTACAGCAATCGCCGGTGTAACCAGGATCGAAGACAATGTGATCTTCTGGGCAAAAGTGCTTATTGATAAAGATCTGGTTATTGGCGAAGGTGCAGTGATGCTGGCTACCTCCGGCACCGATAAATCGCTGGAAGGCGGCAAGGTCTACTTTGGTGCACCGGCAATGGAAGCACGCAAGGCCTGGCAACACATGGCACTTCTCAGAAAACTACCTGAAATTTGGGAAAAAGTTCGTAATCTCTAAAAAATAATTCAGGTATCAAGTATCAAGTATCAAGTATCCGGATCCTCTCCCTTTTTCTTTGTATGGTATAAGTCTAAGGACACCAATATCCCGATAAAGCCCCAGAAGGGAACGGCTGCCTTGTCGGTGTCGAGGAAGTTGTTTAGCAGACCATGGGCAAAGTAGGTCATCAGCCCCAGCAGTATCACCAGACTGATCAGCTTAACCTCTTTGGATTCAGCACGTTTATAAACCCTAAGACCGGTTAATGTTACAGCAATCACAATGGCAATAAAAGAAAGCATACCCAGGATCCCCGATTCAGATAGAGGACCTATGTACTCGCTATGAGCATTCCCCATATCACCTGCATTGGTACTGATGATGGTTTTTTCTTTGGAGCGCTGATAGGGTGCATAAATAAACTGGTAAGTGCCCGGTCCCCATCCCCAGAAAGGCCGCTCCTTGTATAACCTGATGGCGCAATTCCATCGGTTGATACGTTCAAGATTAGAGGCGTCCGAAGAAATATTTGACATAGATTGTATGTGTTCTACAAAGTCGGTAGACGAATCTTGTTTGTTTCTTTCAAGCTTGTCGATGAGCTGAAAGGAAAACATATAGAACATCCCGGCAAGGATTACCATCCCGACCAAAACCCATCTGAACTTGATTTTGAATACTATTATGCCATATACCATTATGGCAAAGGCAATGCTGATCCACGCAGCACGACTGTATGAGAAGATGACCCCGGTGACCAGTATAAATAAAACAATGAAACTTGTGAGCCGCTGGGAATTGCTGTAGCTTTTGCTAAAGCTGAAACCAATAAAAAACGGAAGAAACATGGAGAGCACTGCCCCGTATGCGGTGTGGTCATTATAAAAGGGTTTCATCACCATATTGCTGGATGGCTTGTCGAAGCCGAAGCCGGCATGATTGAAAAGGGTGTATAAGATCACTATTATCAAAGGCAGGATGTATAGCCAGTTAAAGAGTTTGATATTCTTAAGCTTTTTGAAAATCAGTATGCCGATGAAATAAAACGGAACAATGAACCAAAGACGTGCAATCAGGAATTTTGCTGACACCAGCGGGATCTCACTGGTAAAGGTGGTGATGGTGAGCCAGATCAGGTTAATGATAATGAATATGCTCACCGGATGATTGACAACCTTCTTGTTAAAACCACCTTCATAAAACAGTTTCAGGATAAATATCACTAACACACCAAGCATGATGGGCTCGGTGGGCAGGGAAATCCCCACACCCAGCTCAGGGTCCTTGTAGTTTACAGCAATAGGCGTTAAAAAGACTATGAAAAGAATGAGCTTGTCGAGCGAGAAAATATAGAGAAACAGGAAGATCAGTAAAATAGGTGTAAGCAGGGCATAATACTTATCCTGGATGATCAGGTAGCAGTTTAAAACGATAAAGGCAAGACTTACCGCATAAACGATGTAGATCTTATATTTCTCAATCAGGTTCAACGTTTGCAGGTTTTCGTTTACTTCTTGATCCGGAAGTGATGCCTGTACCTTTCAATGATCAGGATAATAATAATAGTCAGGAATATGGTAGCGATCATTGTGAAAACTACAATCATCCAGCGCACGGGGTAGGCTTTTTTGTCAGCCGGGTATGGCGGTGTCACGACATTGGCATATGAAAGCTCGTCGGTGTAAAAACGTACGGCATTTTCATAATCAACCTTCAACATGGAAAAGTTTTGTGCTTCATTCTTAATAGACTCAACCAGTTCGATGAGGTCGCCACCATGCTCTTCAATATTTTTCTTTAACCTTAGCACCTCTCTTTGATTGATGCTTGTAGAGGTAGCTCCCATCACGGTACGCAGGTAACCTTTGGTGATTTCAAGGGCCTGTGCATCATAATCGATCAGACCATACTCTGTACTGAGAAGATACAATTGGTGCTTGAGAGTGTCAATGTACGCTTGTTTTTTTTCAATGATGGCATCATACATTTTGATGACCTCGAGATATTTATCGTTATGTGTTTTCCTGACTTTGATATTGTAAAAATGAATGATCGCATTCACCATGTCATTGGCCATCAACGGATCTTTATCAAGCACCGTGATTTCAACCGATTCATACGGAGTTTTAGAGATACTTACATTCTGCCCGAACTCATAATAAATAGTTGAGTAGAAATACTTGAAGTTGCTGTCAACATTATAGTGAGCAGCCAAATCAAATGTCTTTATAACACTGTCCTTAATATCCTTTGATTGCAACAGTTGCAACATCTGCTCTGTCTCACTCTCATCTGAGTACGGTGCAATATTATGGGGATAAACCACGGCATATGATTTATACTTTGGTGTTATAAAGATGGGGCTGGAGAACAGCACGCCAAGCAGGAGGGCCACGATGGCGATCACAAGGATGTGTATCCACCACTTTATGAGTATGCCAACAAGGCTTGAATTATCGTAATATGTTTTCATCTCAGAGTGATTATATGAGTTTTCTTTGGATGACTGTTTTATATATATTGGTTCGTCTTCAGTTTCTTTTACTATAACCGGCGCAGGAACGGGATCTTTATGCACTACCGTTTTTTTGTCTTTCTTATCCTTTTTCTTCTTCTTTTTATGTTTTTTATCTTTATCCTGATTAAACAATTCCAGGTTATCTACCGACCACAACTTAAAAGTCAGGCTTTTTTTTTTGATTTTCGAAAAGTTGTCGATGATGATGATTATCAGGATGGCCAATAAGAGTGATGACAATGTGGATACCACTACAATGATCCAACGTATCGGGTATGATTTTTGTTCTGCTTTGTAGGCGGAGTTAACAATAAATTTTTGCGGCAACTCTGCCTCGGCATCCACCTTGGCTTCCTGGTACTTTGCCTTAAGCAGGGTTTGCTGCTCGGATTTGTATTCAAGGGTGTTTTTTAGCGAGAGAAATGATCCTCCATATTCTGCAAGGATATCCAGTTTCTTTTCAAGCTTCCGTACAGCCCCCATTTCATTGTTTCGAAGCGCAATGGCTAATTGCTGGTTTACTACCTCCGATTGCGACTCATAATCATTCACACCCAGCTTACCGATCACTCTCAGCGAATCGACAATGGCGGATATCTCGATCTGCAGACTTAGGTATTCCTTCTCCACAATATTGAATGCAAGCGTGGCCCTTTCCCTCTGCATCTGGGTTTTGGTTGAATCAAGGAGTTCGGCGATGCTATTGGCAATGTCAGCCGCCATCTGCGGATCTGTGTCCAATACGCTGATCTTTACAGCCATGTACTCCGTTCGCCTGAAAGAAACATTGTTTTCGTATTCCCTTACAAGGCGTGTGTATTTGTACTTCGACTCCGGATTGATCCCGTAATGTTCAAGCAAGTTGAACTTACTCACTATCCTGTCCCTGATCTTGTTTGAATTCAAGATCTGCAGCATCTGCTCCGCCTGTTCTTCTTCACCAAAACCCAGCACATCCTCTTTAATCCCCGATTGCTGACTGATCAGTGCCTTCGAAATTGAATTCGTGGCAACAGGGAAGAGGATTACGGATGATTTGTATTTCGGGGTTATAAATAATGGTGATGAAAACAAAATGGAGGCCAGTACTGCAAGCAGGATGATGATGATCAATGGTTTCCTCCAAAAATACAGGAAGTAGATGAATCCAGAGGAGTCAAAGTCGCCGTTTTCTGCAAACTTACTTACCATCTTATTAAATCTAAAAATTTGTACAAAGGTGTCAAAATTAGGAAAATTATTTCAATGCACCAATTCATAAATGGCATAAGACCTTAATTAATTGTAATTCGCATAATCTTTTGAAAATTATTTGCAGAGGGCTCCTACTCCGGAAGTTCACTTTCACGCTCCCTGATGATCCTGATAAAGCCTTTGATGCTGAACAGCCGGAGAATGGATGATAAAACAAAAGCAAAGACAAGTAGTAAGATCAGGTTAA
This sequence comes from Bacteroidales bacterium, assembly GCA_023132505.1. Classification (GTDB taxonomy): domain Bacteria; phylum Bacteroidota; class Bacteroidia; order Bacteroidales; family B18-G4; genus B18-G4. Next base: position 9,199 of record JAGLYE010000042.1, read on the forward strand.
TATACCAGTCGAAAGCAAATTGCTTGCTGAAATATGCTGCAATTACAATGATCACTGCAAAGGCGACTAAGGAGCCCAGGTACTGGAAGTTTAGCTTGAACCTGAATATCCGCTGAACGATGATGGCCTGCATTATTACAGAAATACACTGTGCCGACAGGCTTGCATATGCAGACCCGAGGGCAGCCATTTTGGGAATAAGGATAAAGTTAATGAGAAGGTTCAGTACAATTGCGAATCCTGCAATGATATTTAGTTGTTTCAAACTGCCATTAGCTGTGAGCAGGGTGCCAAATACATATATCCCGGAAACAGCAATAAAACCGAACATGAGGATACTGAATATCCTGGTGGAATCAATATTATCGCCCGGGTAAAGCAATGTCATGATCTCCTGTGAATAGAAAAAGGAGCTGACAGATGCGGTAACAGATATTGTGAAAAGGAGTGAGAAAGCCAGTTTAACAATATGTACGATCGGCTTGTTATTCTTGATCATGTTAGAGAAGATCGGTAGTAGCAACACTGCAAAGAGGAATGCGATCTGGTTGGAAGCGTCAAAAAGGCGGAAGGCTTTGGC
>JAGLYE010000043.1 GCA_023132505.1 Bacteroidales bacterium
ACTGCCTACTGCTTACTGCCTACCGTCAACTCCTATTCTATTCCCGAAAAGTGCTTCATAAATTGCACCCTCTCATATGCAGCAGGGTTTTCCAGTTCCCTGATGCTCATTTTCCCGACAAAGTCATCCAGCTTGCTAAAATTGTGCTTGTCCATCCAGGTTTCAAGTTCTTTCAGCATTACACCGATCTGTTCAAAGCCTTTTTTGTACAATATAGTGCTGATCTGTGTTGCTTTTGCACCTGCCAGCAATTGCTTGATAACCGCTGCGCCATCGTGAATGCCGGTAGAAGCTGCAATGTCACAATGCAGGCGGCTGCTCAGCATCGCCACCCAACGTAGCGACATGGCAAGTTCTTCAGGATGACTGAACACATTGGTGGCTGTTACCTTAAAGTTGTCGATATCAATATCAGGTGAAAAAAACCTGTTAAAAAGTACCATGCCATTAATGCCTGTCCAGGAAAGCTTAAGAGCAGTGTTGGCGAGTCCGGAGAAATAATAGCTGATCTTAACAGCTATGGGAATGGTCAACTGTTTTCTTACGTTTTCGATAATGTCAAAATAAATGATTTCATTCTGTGCAGCATCGTGTTTCGGATCAGATGGCAGAATAAAGATGTTCAACTCCAGGCCATCCGCTCCGGCATCCTGTATCTTAGTGGCAAATGAGATCCAGTCTGCTGATGATATACAGTTGATGCTGGCAATGACCGGGATCTGCACTTTCTCCTTTGCCCCTTTTATCAGCTTCAGGTAGTTGTCAACATCATTCAGCTTTGTGTAGTTGCTGATATAATCATCGGCTTCGGGGTACGAAAAACTATCAGCACCGGAGGACATGGTTTTATTAACCATATTATTGATCTGTTCCTCGAACAAAGACTTCAACACTACAGCAGCTGCACCGTTCTTCTCAATTTCAACAATGTTTTCGACAGAATTTGTAAGGCCAGAGCTTCCGGCAATGATGGGATTTTTAAGATTGAATCCCATATAGGAGGTTGATAAATTTGCCATTATATCTCTTAAATTAGGAGTTTAAGTGAACAAATTTATACAAATATTTTCTTATCAACCCGACATAAATATTTTAATGCAAATATATACTGCAGCATGAAAAAAATTATACGGAGGCTCCCTTTGGCCAATGAAGATAATTATTTTCAGAGGGAAAGATGTTAATACTGTATTTTCAAATCCTTGAACAATGTTTCATCTTTCAGTACTTCCATGGCTTTCAGGAAGCCATCATCCATTTCTGAAAATACTTCATAAGAAGCTGAAACATCCCAAAGGTTTCTGGCCATCCATGCTTTGATCTGAGTACGAAGAAATTTTCCTGAAGCTTCATAGCCTTCTTCATCAAAGTCAACTTCCATATCCTGTGCAAAAGCAATAAAATCTTTCATAAAGGTTTCGTCGATGACAAAACCGGCAATATAGTCGCTTAGCCCGGGGAAATCAGTCAGTATCTCCTCCCTGTGGTCATTCACGTATTGAACTGTAAACTGGTTCAGGACGCCTTTCCGGCGCAATTCGGTGTAGTAATCCGATATCCATGTAGAATCCCAAGGTATAAATATGTCGGGCATGATACCTCCTCCACCATAAACTACACGGTTTGCAGGGGTATAATACTTAAGGGAATCCGGAAATTTTATACTGTCAGGATGCACGAGTTCCCCATGCTTCATCCTGTTGTATACATCCATGTAATATTCTTTAAGACCATTATCGTATGGTTTTTGGATGCTTCTTCCGGTTGGTGTGTGGTACCTTGCTGTTGTGAGCCTGATCATTGACCCGTCGGGAAGCGGGAATGGCCTCTGCACCAGGCCTTTTCCAAACGACCTCCTGCCAATGATCAATCCACGGTCCCAATCCTGCACTGCACCGGAAACGATCTCACTGGCCGATGCGGACCCTTCATCTATCAAGACGATCAGCTTTCCTTCAGGGAAAGCTCCTCCCGGGCTTGCCAAGAATTTTTGTTCAGGGGATTTCAAACCTTCAGTATATACGATCAAATTGGTACCTGACAGAAACTGGTCGGCAAGGTCAACAGCAGTTCCAAGGTAGCCGCCCGAGTTACCCCTGAGGTCAAGGATCAGGTTTGTCATGCCCTGCACCTTGAGCTCCGCAACTGCTTCCTTAAATTCATCAATGGAAGTTCTCGAGAAACGGTTCAGCTTGATATAGCCAACTTCCTGTGAGGCCATGAAGATGGCGTCAATACTGTTGATTGGTATCTTGTCGCGGATTATAGTGTACTCGATCAGTTCTTTTTTTCCTTTACGATAAATGCTGACATCAACTTCAGTACCCTTTTTCCCACGCAAATGATCCATCACATACTGATTATTTACCTTATCGCCAAAAGCAGTTGTATCATTGATCTTGATGATCTTGTCACCGGCCATAATGCCCAGTCTGTCGGACGGACCCCCGGGAATAGGTGCGATCACCAGGATGGTATCCTTAAATATCTGAAAGGTAATGCCGATCCCCTCGAAACTTCCTCTTAAGGGTTCTTCCATCCTTTCAATTTCTTTCTTGGGAATAAATGAAGAATGTGGATCAAGCTCTTTCAGTGTTTCCATTATGGCATTATCCACAAGTTTTTCCATCTTAACAGAATCGATATAGGCATAATCGATCAGCTGATAAAGAGCAACAAGTTTCTGGATGTTGTTTTTCACTTCCTGGCTCTGGGCCCTGGAAATGTTTACAGATGCTATTGTAAATAATGCGACGAGGATTGCGATAAAAGTATTTCCGGCAGATATTCTATACATAAAAGTGAGATTAAAATTCAAAAATTGATATGCTCAAAATTAATCAAAAATTGAGCCGTAAAAAAGGAAGTATCAATGATTAGTGTTAAAAAAAGTTAAGCCATGGCCCATAATCACCCTAAAAGACCTCACAGGTCCCCGGACCTGTGAGGTCTCTAGTTTGCGACCAGGATTTTTTCCCTGTCAAGCACCACTCCTGCTTGAGTAAGTGTTAGGATATAGATACCTGAAGTAAGACCAGACAAGTCTAAGCTATACTCCACATCACCTTTATTAATCTGAACCTTTATAAGCTCTTGTCCATATATATTAAACAATCTGATCTTCCCATCTGTGACACTTGATCTCAGATTAATGTTCACAATATCCCGGGCCGGGTTTGGAAATATCCGGAGATGGTTCTCAACCGATGTGATCTCCGGAACAGAGACGATCAAATCACAGGGGAATTCACGGCAGTAGTAGTATAAGTAGGTATAAAAAATATATTTCTGATCTGACTTCTTGAACGGGGTAAACATTGGTTCAAACAAGCCATACGTTGAGCCCATGCCCTCATAGTAACCTTCATAGCAGTACAGAAATTCATAGTACCTGGTTTCAAATCCAATAAAGGTCCCGGGATATATTGTATCAATAGTCCAGGTATAAAAATATGGAATTAAACAGAAATCCACAGTATCGCCTGTAATAACCGAGAAATCAAACATCAGGAATTCCTCGTTTGCAGGACAAAAATCGTTTCCCCAAGGATCCATATCAATAGCAAAAACTTTTCTTTCAGTGGAATCATCCCTGATGAAGCCTTTCAGTTCATACTCCCCGTCAGGTTCAAAAGGTGGAGGATCTTGTGTAACCACCAACTGACGGAAATATATTTTCTTGTATGTTTTTCCATTTATATTGGTATCGCCTTCAGCGTAATATTCCCATAGGTCATCAACTAGCCAAGGTGTATCGATATGATTAAATGCAACTACCCATTGCGCACCTTCTACAGCAAGTGGAATGTAGTTTTGCGATCGTGACAGAAATGACAATTGGGTCAATAATACAAAAGCAAATAGTTTTATTACATCAGTTCTGCAGGCATGATACTGACAACATTTTAATGTAAATTTCATGGGATCGACTTTTTATTGGCACAAGAAAATTCACATAAAATTATACAAGAATTTTCTGAAAATCAAGCGGAATCTGCAAATGACCTCACAGGTCAAAGACCTGTGAGGTCATTTTTTAGTGTGACAAAATCGTCTTTTCAGTATTAATAGTAAAGGAGGAACATTATGGAAATATTAGAACAAGGATACTACTATCATATTTATAATCGCGGCAATAACAAAGAAAAACTATTTCTCGAGCATTCAGATTATGCCTATTTTCTGTTGCTATTTAAAAAGTATATTCATGAAATTGCAAATGTATTTTGCTATTGCTTAATGCCGAATCATTTTCACTTTTTAATCAGAATTAAGGAAATAGAAGAAATATTTTCCTATGAATTAAAACAAAAGTCGTTTTCTCAATCTTTTTCAAACTATTTCAATGCTTATACAAAATATTTTAATCATAAGTACAGCAGGAATGGCAGCCTATTCCAGGAAAGATTTAAAAGGAAAAGAGTTGAAAATGAGATATATCTAAAGTATTTGATTCACTACATACATATGAATCCGGTCCATCATGAGATTGTTGAAAATTTTGAATCCTATACATATTCATCATATCAAACTCTTCTTAGAGATCATCCTACCTTATTGGAAAGAGAAAATGTAATCGATTTATTTGAGGATAAGGAGAACTATATTTATACGCACAGGCAAAAAGCCAGGCTAGTATTTATTCAGAACCTAATCAAAGGAGACTGACCTCACAGGTCCGGGGACCTGTGAGGTCTTTTAATAATCAAGCAATTTTTTAGCTGCTTCGAATACCTTCCCGGCATCAGGCAGTATAGCAGCTTCCAGAATCCTGTTGAAGCCAACAGGTGTAAAAGTTGAGCCTACACGTTTAACCGGCGCATCCAGGTATTCAAATGCTTTTTCATTGATGAGCCCAACGATCTCACCGCCAAAGCCCGCAAAGACTTTATCTTCATGGACCACGAGTACCCTGTTTGTCTTTTTAACGCTTTCAATCACTGCTTCCTCATCGAGGGGGATGAGCGATCTGAGGTCAAGTACCTCCACTTCTTTACCACTTTCATTTTTGATCTTCTCAGCAGCCTGCAGGCAGAGATGGGTTGCATTGCCATAAGTTATCATGCTGATATCGCTTCCTTCACGCCTGATGCGTGCTTTTCCAAAAGGAACTTCGAATTCCTCCGGAACAACGGATTCTGCAAGCGGGTCGTTATATAATGTCTTGGGTTCAAGGAAGATGTTTGGGCCTTCCGACCTCATACAGGTACGGAGCAGGCCTGCTGCATCATCGGCAAAGGACGGGTAAACAATCCTTAATCCCGGGATAGTGGTTAGAGCACCTTCTATGGTTTGTGAGTGGTACAGACCGCCCCCAATATATCCTCCTGAAGCAAGCCTGATGGTTACATTAGCTGCAAACTGCCCATTGGTGCGCCAATAATCATGGCTGAGTTCCAGCAGTTGTTCCATGGCGGGCCAAAAATAATCGGCAAACTCAGCACCTTCAACCACTATACGGATCTTTTTATCGTAACGGCTCATCCCGTTTGCCGTGCCTACAATAAAATCTTCAGCAATGGGCGCATTGAAAACTCGTGTTTTTCCAAATTCCTGCTGCATCCCTTTGGTAACATTGAAGATGCCTCCCTTATCCTTGTTGGCAACGTCCTGTCCCCAGATAAAGGTATCGGGGTTTCGCCTGAATTCTTCTTTCAGGGTAGTATTCAGTGCCTCGATAAACCGCATGCTGTTTCCGCTTCCATCAGGTAAACCATCCTTGAATTTTTTCGGCACATAGGGTTCCGGGATCACAAAATCGAATATTGTAGACGGATCAGGATCCGGTGATGTGATCACCTTCTTATGTGCAGCAGAAATCTCTTTCTTTGCTTTCTTGTCTAGAGTTTCCAGTTCTTCTTCCGAAAATATTCCGGAATATATCAGCCGTTCCCTGAATCTTTTCAGCGGGTCCTGTCCTATTGCCTCTGTTAATTCAAACTCATCACGATATAATTCGTGGCGGTCGGAATTGGAATGGGAACCCATCCTTACACAATTGGCATGGACAATGACCGGATATCCTTGGTCTTTCACATATTTCTTTGCCAGGGTCATGGCATTCATCGAATTGAATACATCCTTGCCGTTGCAATAAATGATCTCCAGATTTTTGAAGCCTTCAAAGTTTGTGGCTGCATATGGATTGGCAGTCTGATCAGCCTTGGGTACAGAAATACCGTATTCATTATCCTGGAAGACAAAGATCACAGGCAGTTTTTCGTTGGTAGCGCCATTAATAGCTTCATAAACATATCCTTCAGAGGTTGAGGATTCTCCCTGAGAGCTGATAGATACGCCATCGCCGCCATAATACTTGATTGCCCTGGCAAGCCCAACAGCATGCAGGGTATGGTTACCGGTACAGGAAGAAACATTATGTATGTTCCATTCAGGCTTGGCAAAGTGGTTTGACATATGCCTTCCACCGCTTGCTACATCATCCTTTTTCGACAATCCATTCAGGATAATCTCTTCAGGCGTTAAGCCGGCTGAAATATTTGTAAGCATGTCCCTGTAATAAGGAAACAAGTGATCAGCTTCCCTATCAAATACCTGGCCAATAGCCAGTTGTATGCCGTCATGCCCTGCATAAGGTGCATGATAAGACCACCCCAGAGCCTGCTTAAGATAATTCGGTGCCTTATTGTCAAGCTGCCTGCCCAGTGTCATCAGATAATACCAGTTCTCAAGGACTTTCTTATCAGTGGTTTTAATATTATAAACCTTGTCCTCCCTCTTAATCTTCAACCGCTTGTTTCTGTACATCTTCTATTGCTTATCAGGGGAACCCTTCCCTGAAATTAATTTTTATAAAATATAATATGGGTGGTGTATGATTCTAACAATTATCAGCTGTGTATTGTTCAGGCCTCCTGTCATCAAAAACATGGTTCATAGAAGTGATCATCTTATCCTGTGCCAGGGTGGGATCAACATCCAGCTTAAGAATCTCATTCCGGTCAGAAGAAGCTTTTATGAGAACATCCCCGGAAGGGTTCAGGATCATGGAGTTACCGTTGAAAGCAAGTTCCTCTTCAGTCCCAATCCTGTTTGCCGTAACAATAAAGACTTTATTCATAAGGGCGATACCCGGAAGTGCCTTAGCAGCATTATGAGTAAGCAGGTTGGACGGATGGATGATTACCTCTGCTCCCTTTTGAGCAAGGATACGCCACGGCTCCGGAAACAGATAATCGAAGCAGATCTGCATCCCAAGCTTACAGATACCTATATCATACATGTTTAATCCCCCCTCACCGGGCTTGAAGAACTTTTTCTCATTCATGAAGAGGTGCATCTTACGATAAGTGCCCAACAATCCTTCAGGCCCGATCAGCAATGATGAATTAAAAAGCTCATCACCGCATTGCTCATTGAAACCGGTAACAATGTATTGGTTATTTGTAACAGCAGCCTTATGCAGCATTTGCACATAAGCACTTTTTTCAGGCACTTCTGCCAGGTTTCGGGCCATTTCGATATTGGTAAAATTATACCCCGTAGATGCTAATTCGGGCAATACCACCAGCCCGGCATCAGTGGTTTCCAATAACTGCTTACTGATGAAGCGGATATTTTTTTCTATATCACCCAGAATGGGCATAAATTGTATGATGGCAGCTTTGAACATGGCTATTTCCTGATAATGGTGAATTCTCCGTTGGACTCCAGTCTGATCATGCGCGAAGCCTTTGCTGTCACGATCCTGTCGCGATGATGGTCTACGATATAATCAACACCACTCTTGATCACAGCCGGGATCTGGGAGAAGGTGACGGGATCGATCGTCCCGGAAACATTTGCCGAAGTAGAGATGATGGGTTTGCCAAACTGCCGGATCAGCTCTTTACAAAAGGAATCCCTTATAACCCTGATGGCAATACTGCCGTCCGATGCAATCACATTTTTTGCAAGTCCCTTAGCACCACGGTAGATCACAGTTAAAGGGCTTTCGATGCTGTTGACCAGATCCATAGTGATATCCGGTACAATTTTGACATATTGCGAAAGTTTTGCAGCATCATCAAGCAAAATGATCATACTTTTTGTCTCCACCCTTTGTTTTAGATGATAAATACGGTCCACTGCCTGATAGTTGGTGGCATCGCAACCAATGCCCCAGATCGTATCGGTAGGGTAAAGGATAATTTTCCCTTCATTCAGGTACGTCAGTGTATTTTTGATTTCTTCTTTCACCAAATGCAAAATTAACTATTGTATTCGCTTCATCAAGTGTTCAGTTTTAATGGTAAATGCACAATCAAAGTGCTTTTCCGGGCATTCCCTTAGGCCATGAAGGCCACAGGGCCTGCAATCCAGGTTCTTTTCTGTTTCCACAACCTTGGAATCATCTGACAGGGGCCCGAAGCCAAATGCAGGAGTAGTTGAGCAAAATATGGCTGTTACAGGTCCATTCACAGCTGAAGCCAGGTGCATTGGTGCCGAATCATTCACAAAATTCATCCTAGCATCCCGCTGCAGAGAAGCTGTCTCGAGCAATTTTAGTTTCCCGGCAAGGTTCATGCCATTAGCATGCCCGGCGCCATTAATGATCTCTTCACATAATGCATGGTCGGCCTGAGAACCCAGAAAATATACATACAGATCTTCAGGAAGCTGTTGAAGGAACTCCACCCACTTTTGAGCAGGATATTGTTTTGTATTCCATAAGGATGCCGGGGCTACACAAATATACTGATGAGTCTTGTATTGGGAGGTAAGTGCGTCATCCTGTGTAGACGGATACAATGCAGGGCGCTTTTCCGGATCATCCACAAAGCGATCAATAAGTAAAAGGTTCCTTTCGGTTTCATGGAATTCTCCTGTCCGTATTTTATGTTTTACCCTATGGGAGAAAAACACTGACATGGGGTTCTTTTTAAAACCAATGGTTTTCTTCGCCCTGGAGAAAGCTGTTAAAAATCCGCTGAGGAAAAAGCGTTGTACATTCACCACCAGGTCATAACGCTCCGATTGCACATCCTTCAGGATAACATAAAGGTTTCGTAGTTTTTTATCGGATTTATCCCATACATAGAGTTTCCTCAGGTAGGGGTGAGATGCAAACAGGGATTCATTGCTTTTTTTTACCATCATATCGATGGCCGCATCAGGGTATTTCCTGTGAAGGTTTTCCAGCAAAGGGGTTGCCAGGATCACATCGCCAATGGAGGCAGTTTGTATGATAAGGATCTTTTTCAAGGATCAAGCCAAATATCTATACCTGAATATCAAATTCCCTCAGGGCATCATTCAGGGACGTTTTTATATCGGTGGATGCTTTTCGTTTGCCGATGATGAGCGCACAGGATACCTGGAACTCACCTGCATTGAATTTCTTGGGAAAGCTGCCCGGGATCACCACTGATCGTTCCGGGACCTCACCTTTGATCTCTATCGGTGAATCACCTGAAACGTCGATGATCCTGGTAGACTGTGTGAGAACTACATTGGCTCCAAGCACTGCTTCTTTTCTTACCCTTACCCCTTCAACCACGATCGACCTTGAGCCAATAAAGCAATTATCTTCGATGATGACCGGTGCTGCCTGAACGGGTTCCAATACTC
>JAGLYE010000044.1 GCA_023132505.1 Bacteroidales bacterium
ACTTGTTACTGGTTACTGGCTACTGGCTACTGGCTACTGGTAATATACCCCGTCCCCCGTCCTTGTCCCCCGTACCTTGTCCCCCGTACCTTGTCCCCTGTACCTAAAAGAAAAAATACACACCCAGTAAGAAGCGCAGATTCCCTATCTCTTTTGTGTCTTTCACGATGCCTTCATTGTCAGCTTTACCATATGCGGCAACAGTATATTCGATCTCAGGGGCAATCCTGAATTTACCCGAATTATAGATAAATCGAGGAGAGATCCTGTAGAGATATGCAATGTTGTCACCACGCTGGTAAGTTGGTCCTATAATGTCTTTGCCCGCTCCCAGATTCTGGGCATAACCGGCCAGTACTCCGACCTGCCATTTTTTTCCGTTGCTGTGTACATCCAGCCATCCCGAGGCAGTAGAAACCGGAGTGTAATTTACGAAATCCTTTAAGGGGTCGCTCATACTCTCTACAGCATAACCACCGATCATGGTCCAGTTGTATGCATCTTGTGCATATACTCCCTGAAGTTTGAAGGTGACCTTGGGAAGTTTAAGTTTTACATAAAAAGTTTCCGAGAAAGATGATACTGTTTTGGTGGTTTTATAATTACTGTCGCTGACCAGTCTTGGTGTAAGCATTTTAAAGTTTACACTCGCACCGATCAGGAATTCCTTGTTGTCGGCAGTATTAACATTCCTGTATTCAAAGCGGAAGTTTAATGCCGGAACAGCACTATTACGCAGGTATTGTCGGCCAGGGCCTTCAGGTCCGGTACTTGTAAAATCGACTTGTGTGAGTGCGGTTAACATCAGGTTGAACTTGCCCAGTTTCTGTGTTACCCTTAGCTGGGGGTTCCTTGTAAAGGGTACGAATGGTGCACCTGTGTTAAAGGATACGGTTCCCGGGAAACAATAAGTCACAAAAGCAGGGTGCCAGTATTGTCCAACCAGCAAACTCGTTTTTTCCCAGCTAAGCTTAACAAATGCATGGCGCAGCCTGAATCCATTGATGTCTCCACTGGTGTGCCCGAAGAAAGCACCTTCAATCACTCCTGAGGTTTTGGCACCTAATGCATCCGGGCCCGTAATGGTTCCGCGCAGCCTGGTCTGGATGGAGAGCATGTTAAAGTTTGCCTTAGCATTGATGTCATTGCCATCTGCATCCAGTCTTTCATTGGCAGGGTAGAGGAGGAAATGCCCCTCACGCGCCGCAATGGTTTGCCTTGAATCCCAGTAAATGTCTGTTTTGACAAATCCTGAGAATTTTATCCCGAAGCTTTTACTATCCTGGGCAATTGTGCTTGCAGCAATAATCGATGAAAACACTAAGAGTAATAGGCCTTTTTTCATAATTAATGCTTGTTGATTTTTTTGTTAAATAATTAACAGCTAATTTATTAGGCCAACAAAATTAGCATAATTTTCATAAGATGAAAATCAATCCTTAGAAATATGTAATGTGATGTAAGTGACAGTATAACAGCGTCTTGAATGTCTTGTTTGTCAGGCTGATAATCAATCATAGAAGATAATAGGCAGTAAGTCAGTCCTTTAGATAGATAATTATGTCTTGCTGAATTCGGTGAATGTCCGATAATTTAGATACATTTTAAATTATTTTCTACACTTCAAGCATGTCCTGAATCCCCTGCTATGTATGATTTTAGAATAAAAAAGGCAGTAAGGAAAACCCTGCTGCCTGCTAATATTTTTTTATTTAAAATTACATTGCCTCAACAAGTTCATCGGTGAGTTCCATATTATGGAATACGTTTTGAACATCATCATCTTCTTCAAATGCCTCTATCACTTTCATGATCTTTTTAGAATCTTCCAGGCTCAGAGTACTCGTATCCTTTGGGATCCTGCGTAATTCGGCATTTTCGGGTTCAATGCCGAGATCATCGAGTTTCTTCATTAAGGACCCAAAGTCTTCCATGGCCGTAGTAACGGTGATAAAACCTTCTTCCATATCGATATCTTCTGCCCCGGCATCGATCATTTCCAGTTCAAACTCATCCTGGTCGAGGTCTCCCAGGGGGATGGTGAAAACACCTTTGCGGTCAAAAAGAAAAGTCAGGGAACCATTCGTACCCAGGTTACCACTGAACTTATTGAAGATGGAGCGTACATTGCTAACGGTCCTTTGCTGGTTGTCGGAGGTACATTCAACATATACTGCAATGCCGTGTGCAAGGTAACCCTCGAAGGTATATTCAGAAAAGTTGCTGGAATCTTTGTCTTTTCCCTTGTTGATGGCCCTTTCAATATTGTCTTTCGGCATACTGGAGCCCTTGGCATTTGCAATGGCCAGCCTCAGCCTTGGATTCCCTTCAGGATCTGCACCGCTTTCTTTTACTGCAATAGTGATCTCCTTGATGATCTTTGAGAATATTTTTGACCTCTTGGCGTCGTTTGCACCCTTTTTCCTCTTGATGGTAGACCATTTACTGTGACCGGACATAATGTTTGCTATTTAGAGTTGAATCCTTTTTAATTTCGACCTGCAAAGATATAAAAAAAGGGGAAACAGCTATAAAGCTATCTCCCCAAATTCAGGATATCAAAGCGGATCTACCACCCCAATAAAGTTATACCTGCTGCAAACTGGTTTAGTTCGGGGCCTTTGTCCTGGCGGAACATGCTTACCATATTGTAGGTTGCAAACAAGTTGATAAATCCCCAGCCCACACGTAAGGTGGCATCTGCCTTGAATGGCTGGAGATGATAGTCGTCATAAGTATGTGTTTTGTTATAGTTGGGTGAAGTCCTGTGCCATTTATCAATGTATTGACCTGTAGCAGGATCGTACTGGGTAAGGGTGTATTCTTTGTTGAGTTCATTATAATACTTCTTCTGCCATGACCATAGCCTGACCCCCAGGATCACACCCACACCAACATGGAAAGAGTTCATTCTCTTTAATGTATGGTTCTGCCATTCAAAGAGTAAGGGGATCTGCAGGTAGGCGATGGCAAGCTTTGATTTTCTTACATTTATTTTATTGTCGATATAGCCTATCAGGTATGACGAATCCGGGTTGAGGGTAGCAGGCCTTCTGAAGCGGTAATTGTTCCACGACAAACCAATACCTGTCAGCATACCCCATTCCTGGTTTTTGCTAAGGGCAATATTTTGTTCATAAATGTTCATGTTCACCTGGATCGATTTTTCCATGCGCAGGTCCATATATTCATCTTCGGGACGGAATTTCATATTGAAATCCTTTGTGAGGTATCCGTTTATACCAAGCTCAAAACCTGCCCAATGTCCGTTGAACTTACGTAATTTGACCTTGCACCATTTTACATTGCCATCTTCCGATACTATAAGCCTCCTGTTGCCAATTGTGATCTTGGTAGTGTCATTGTCGATCACCTCAACCCTGATGCCTGCAATTTTTACTTTAGTTGTATCACCGTAATCAGTAGTATACACCCTGATATTCTCATTTTCACCGATGACCTCATCTGAGATAATTGTAAGGGTTTCCGGTTTACCGATCAGGTCGATCGTACCTGCCCCTTTTGTATTTGAGATCACTTTAGTGGAAGCATTTACACTGGCTGAGCTTGCACCACTTGCCGTGGCCTTGGTCACTTCTGTGGTCAGGCCTCTTGCCATGACATTAGCGGCACCACTGACAGTTATGGTATGTTTGGGTGATTCCCCGGTCAGCAGCAGTCTTGCTGCACCCGAAACCTCGGATGTGATCTCATCATAATAAATTTCGAGATTAATATCGGATGCCCCGCTGGCCTTGATCCGTAAATGGTCCCCATTCAGGGAGGTTAAGCCCTCAAGACTGGCAGCCCCATGTATGTCGATGCTTATAACTTCCGGGGTAGTGGCATAAATAACAAATTTATCAGATCTTTTAATTCCTTTTGAAGAAATCTCCAGGATGCCATTATGTACTTCTGTAATGATCTTATCAATATTTTTTGTTTCTGTTTCAACCACAACCTTGGTGGTATCGGCCTGGCTGAGAAAAATATTAAAGGCACCTCCGGCATCAATACCGGTGAACGTACTGACCTTCCTTACCTCTTTTGAAATGTTTTCCTGGGCCTGAACATGTCCTAAGGGAAATATAAATGCTCCGGTCAGGAACATGATCATCAATTGCAAATTTATCTTCTTCATGATTTTTGTTTTATAGTTTGTTGTGTGACGTACAGACCGGGCAAATAGTTACTCATCCAGAATAATTATGCCGTTTACATTCCCCTTAGCATTATAATTTCTTACCAGGGTATAATCATGGTCGCCGAGGGCATTTACCCCTTTAACACCAATTTCAGCAATGTCCCACAAGGAAAATTTTCCGGATGTATTTTCCTGATTTTTTTGCTTATTGCCCTCGAAAGGGGCTTTCACCTTGTTGAATAATCCTGAGAGGAACTTTCCGGCCAGGGTTTTTTGTTTGGGTTCATCATTCAACGCCAGTTCCGAGGTTCCAATATCTGCCGGGTTCAGTAGTATGAGGTCTGTTTGCCTTGGGGCCATGACCAGTTCATATTGGCTGAAAGTAAGATGTATTATAACCGCAGCCCTGTCCTCTCTGGTCATCCTGGTCAAGGTGATCTCATCACGCCCGGCTTCTTTTCCCACAAATACAGTGTATTCCCTTTCAGTAAAATGTAACCCGGTATTCACTTCAGCGATATTCGATGTTTTTATGCTTTCCAGTGTTGTTAGTTCATATTGCATCCTTTCAGGGGTGACACCCGGATTAAAAACAAACCATGCCGTAACGCCTAAAAGCAGAACGATAACTGCAGCAGCAGCATACTTTGCTCCGGCTGAGAGAAAGAAAACGACACCGGCTTTTCTTTTGAGGGCATCCGGATCCGGGAATTTGATATCAGGGTCAGCATTAAGCATAGTATGGCGATAGAGCCCGGCCAGCTTTCCGGCTTCCATGTCCTTGCTGATCTTTTCCCCGGCAGCCTTGAATTTTTCCTCGGAAAGGTCACCTTCAAGATATGCAATGATCATTTCATCCTCTGCGCCCACTTCGGTAGCTGCAGATTTTTTAAGAGAACCTTTATTATTATATGTAATGCTGAGGTCAGGTTTTAAAGGGATGGCATTAAAGCTGTCAAATTCCTCCTTCAGGTCAGGGTTTACGGCCAGAAAGGCCATCAACTCGCTAGTTTCAGCAGCTGATAAGCTGCCTTCATGATAGTCGATGAAGAAAACCTCGTAGTTATGTTGCGTAATAGCCATCTATATTACATGTTCAGGACTAACGATATAATTCTTGAGAAATACCCTTGCCCTGTATATATACACTTTAACCTGTGATTCATTCAAACCCGTGATCTCGACGATCTCCTGATAGGAATACCCTTCATAATCTCTTAACAGGATCACCGAGCGTTGTATTTCAGTTAGTTTTGCAAGCGCTTCGTCCAACACTTCCTTAATGTCGGAGTAATCACGGAAGGTTTCACTGCTTGCTTCAGGGATATCCTCAATACTACCTGAATGCCTGATCTTCCTGATATGATCGATCATTGTATGATAGGCAGTAGTGAACAGGTAAGATTTTGCTTTCCCGGGATACAGTTTCTTATGGTTTATCCAGAGCTTCTCAAAGGCATCCTGTACAATATCCTGCGCATCATGCTCATCCTTAATGTTCTTCAGGATAAACCTGTAAACACCGTCAGCATGTTGATCAACACAATTATTATATTCCCTGGTAGTCATCGATCTAAAAACCCCAATATCCTGATTTGTAGTAGGACGGATTGGGTTGGATAAAGTTACACATTCTTAAAAATCAAACTTCAAAATCCAAATCTCAAATAAAATCCAAACTTCAAAAAATCAAATTTTACACTACAAACTTCAAATGGATTTCAAATTCCAGAACTTTTTTCGTGACATTTATAAAAAATGGGTATCAATAATTGGGTGGGTTATTGTATTTGATAAACAGAAAGAAGATGGTTGATCTGAAAGAGAGGACTTTTAATTATGCCGTTAATGTAAGACGGTTTGTGAAATCATTGAAATCCGATCGGTTAAATCAGGATGATTTCGTTCAATTGATTAGATCGTCAGGTTCGGTTGGAGCAAATTTTATTGAAGCAATTGAAAGCTTGAGTAAAAAAGATTTTCTATATCGTTTAAAGATTTGTCTGAAAGGGGCTAAAGAAAGCCGATACTGGTTAAAAATTGTCGAGAAAACAAGTAACTCTGTTCCAAATGAAGAAATATCTATTCTTATTCAGGAGTCAAAAGAACTCATCAGGATCTTTTCGTCAATAATCCATAAACATCAGAAGTAGCAAAAATTCTAACGGGTTTTGAGTTTTTTTGAATTTTGTAATTTGTAATTTGAAGTTTAACAGGCTAATCTAATTTTAAAACCGCCAGGAACGCCTGCTGCGGCACCTCTACATTTCCAACCTGTCTCATCCGCTTCTTGCCTTTTTTCTGCTTTTCGAGAAGCTTTCTTTTACGGGTGATGTCACCACCGTAACATTTGGCAGTTACATCCTTTCGCACGGCCTTGACAGTTTCCCTGGCAATGATCTTGGTACCGATAGCGGCTTGTATGGCAATGTCGAATTGTTGCCTGGGAATGAGTTCTTTCAGTTTGACGCACATGCGCCTGCCAAAGTCATAGGCATTGTCGCGGTGTATCAGGGTGGAGAGCGCATCCACTGATTCCCCGTTCAGCAGGATGTCGAGTTTGACAAGATTAGCAGGTTTGTAAGCTGATTGATGGTAATCAAATGACGCATATCCTTTGGAGATGCTTTTCAGCTTATCATAAAAATCAAAAACAATCTCCCCCAAAGGCATTTCAAAGGTTATCTCCACCCGGTTGCTGGTAAGATATACCTGGTTTTTCAGGGTGCCGCGTTTTTCGATACAAAGGTTCATCACCGAACCTACATATGCATTTTTTGAAATGATCTGTGCAATGATATACGGCTCTTCAATATGGTCGATATAATTATGATCAGGTAAGCCGGAAGGATTATGTACCTCAATGGTCTCACCCTTTTTTGAGATCACCTTGTATGAAACGTTGGGCACTGTGGTGATCACATTCATGTCGAATTCCCTGTCGAGCCTTTCTTGGATGATCTCCATATGCAAAAGCCCAAGGAATCCACACCTGAATCCAAAACCCAGGGCTGCGGACGATTCCGGGATGAAAGTCAGTGAGGCGTCATTGAGTTGCAGTTTTTCAATGGAGGCACGCAATTCTTCATAGTCATCGGCATCAACAGGATAGATTCCTGCAAACACCATAGGCTTCACTTCTTCAAAACCTTTGATGGCTTTATCACATGGACGGTCAGTATGGGTAATGGTATCACCAACTTTTACCTCTTTCGATGATTTTATTCCTGAGATTATATATCCAACATCACCTGCAGAGAGTTGTTTCTTCTCTTTCTGCTTGAGCTTCAGTATTCCGATCTCATCAGCATCGTACTCCTTTTTAGTGTTGACGAACTTCACAAATTCTCCTTTCTTCAGGGTTCCGTTCATGATCCTGATATAGGCGATGATGCCACGATAGGAATTAAATATTGAATCAAAGATCAATGCCTGCAGTGGTGCATCCGGATCACCCTTTGGGGGAGGGATCTTTTCAATGATATCTTCCAGTATCCTGTCAACACCGTATCCTGTCTTGCCACTTGCCTCAATAATGTCATCCCTGTCACAGCCGATCAGGTCCACGATCTGGTCCTTAACCTCTTCAGGCATGGCTGCTTCAAGATCCATCTTATTCAGCACCGGTATGATCTCCAGATCATTATCAATGGCAAGATAAAGGTTTGAAATTGTCTGTGCCTGGATTCCCTGTGCGGCATCAACGATAAGAAGTGCCCCTTCACAGGCTGCCAGGGAACGAGATACTTCGTAGGAAAAGTCAACATGCCCGGGTGTGTCGATCAGGTTCAGAATGTAATTCTGTCCATTGTACTCGTATTCCATCTGAATAGCATGGCTCTTGATTGTAATGCCACGCTCCCGCTCAAGCTCCATATCATCAAGCACTTGTTCCTGAAGGTCACGGTCAGTAACTGTTCCGGTGATCTCCAGGAGACGATCGGCCAGGGTGCTTTTACCATGGTCGATATGTGCAATGATACAGAAGTTCCTGAGGCTTTTCATCGCCGCGAAATTACTACTATTTATTGAAAGTCAGCCGATTTTTAAGTTTCGGGTGAATCATTGAAAATTAACACATTATTAATATCGCTATCATAATTAATAGTATTATTTTTGCATTCCTTAAATGAGCCAAGACGGCAGTAATCCGTTTTCATCTTTAAGTTTATGGAATAAAAAGTAAACCTGAGTGTTTTCAGGTGAATTATTAATAGATAAATAGTATAATTATGGACAAAATTCGAGTTGGAATTATGGGATTCGGAGAGGTTGGCCGGCATATATACCGGCTGTGCCTTGATAATGACCGTATCGAGATCGTAGCCATCGCTGACCTGGGACGTCCGGAGATACTTGAATACCTGCTGAAGGCAGAAACCAAAGGCGGTATTGATGTGAAACTGGAAGGGAACTTCCTTGTTTCCTCAAACGGTAAAGCCAGGATGATCGAAAGAAAAAGTATGGAGCCAGGTGATGTATTATGGGATATGCTTGATGTGGATGTTGCAATAGAAGGAACAGGGATATATAAAACAAAGGCAGACATGGAGCGCCACCTAAAGGCCGGCGCAAAAAGAGTGATACTGATGACATTGCCTGCTGATGAGATTGACAGGGTCGTGGTTATGGGCGTAAACGACCATGCCATGAAAGCTTCAGATAAACTTATTTCGGCAGGCTCTGCCACCACCAATGCAACGGCATTGGTCCTTAAGGCTCTTGACGAAGCATTTGGTGTTGACTATGCCATGCTGACAACAGTGCATTCATATACTTCTGATCAGCCTCTGCGCGATAAAGCAAGCACAGATTTCAGGAGAAGCCGCTCAGCAGCAGAAAACATCATTCCTAATGAAACACCCAGCCCCCGCTGGATACAACACATAATGCCTGAGTTCAAAGGACGCATTGAAGGTTCTGCACTAAATGTGCCGGTGCCAAATGGCTCACTGCTCGACCTCACTACCGTTATGAAGAATACGGGTGTCACCAAAGAGCAGGTGAACCAAGCTCTTGCTGAATTTGCCAAAAAGAATCCGCATACAGTGCGCGTTGTTGATGATCCAATTGTTTCAACTGATGTGATCGGCGACAGGCACTCAGTGGTTTTTGATAAACAGGCAACCATGATGTCTCCGTCCAGGATGGTCAAGACATTGACATGGTACCATACTGCAATGGCTACAGCCTCGAGAATTATCGATGCTGTGGTGGCATATAATGAACTAGACTTGAAAGGAGGCTCGAAATGAGAGTAGCAATAAACGGTTTTGGCAGGATCGGACGCTCCGTGTTCAGGATCCTGAATGCCAGGGAAGACATTGATGTGATCGCTATCAATGATCTTTTTGATGATGAGGTGCTGGCATACCTCTTGAAATATGATACTGTAATGTCGGGTTT
>JAGLYE010000045.1 GCA_023132505.1 Bacteroidales bacterium
GATAAAGAAGACCTGCCGTTTCCGGTATGATATACCCATTGCCTTCATAGACAAACATTTCTACTTGGTACAAAATTTGATGAAGGTTGTGTAAATAAGCATCCTAACCCTCATGCTCATATCTCTCAGAAAGTCCAAAAACAGAGAAGTTGCATCTGATAAACTGACAGATGCCCAGCTGATCGATGCCTATGTTTCTGAGGGAAACACCGATTACTTCGGGCTGCTTTTTGAACGTTATACCCACCTTGTTTTTGGTGTCTGCATGAAATACCTTAAAAACACACATGATGCCGAAGATGCTGTGCTGGGTATATTTGAGAAACTGCTCACAGACCTCAAAAAACACGAGGTATTGGATTTTAAGAACTGGTTATACCGTGTAACAAAAAACCATTGCCTGATGATACTGAGAAAACGAAAGGTAAAAGATAAGGCAGAGGGAGAAATAATGCGGGATAAACAGCAGGAATTTATGGAAATCGTGTTTGATGAGCATCTCCCTAATGAAGATATGGACGTTGAGGGCATTTTAATATCTTTACGCGGCGCCATGAATGAATTACGTGAGGAACAAAGGACATGCATAGAGTTAATGTATTTAGAGAAAAAAACATACCAGGAAGTCTCTCATCTGACCGGTTACAGCCTTAAACAGGTGAAGAGTTACATACAAAACGGAAAAAGGAATTTAAAAAATATGATAATTCCTAAATGAGTTCTTTATCACATAACAATGAATTATTCAATGATTCCGGCTGCTTAAGTCAGTACGCATTTGAGCATTATCGCAACAGTATGCTTTCTGCAGAAGATCTCAAGCTTGTTGAGGAGCATCTTGACAGCTGTGTATTGTGCAAAAATGCCCTGGAGGGTATCACAGATATAGATGGTACATACGATTCAATTTCCAGCTATGAGGAAGCCGGGGCAAACTCGTCAGAGCTTAATTTATCTGTCGGAGAACCTTCATCCTCCCCAAGCTTGAACATCTATACAAACAGGATAAATGCCCGTCTGAGAAGTAAATTTAATTATGACCCTTATCGCAGAAGGCAGGCAAGAAGAGGTCCTTTCCTGCGAAATTTTCTTATCCCCGCGGCAGCATCCATCATTGTCCTGGTTGGGATCATTGCCTATTTTCATTACTTCTTCCCGAAGAAGCAAGAACTTGCAAGGATGGAATCCAATGAAATTCCTGTGATAATGGAAGAAAAAGAGACAAATATCGAATCTATAACACCAGCTGTTCCACCTTTAGAAAAAGAGCAGCCTGTTGGCGGAATCACTACAGGAGAATCAACAATTGTTGCAGATGATATTGAAATTTCAGAAGAAGTAGAAGCAGATCTGCCATTGAATGAGGAGATCGTTGAGATGGTTACAGTGGAAAATGAAGCTTTTGTGGCAGAAGAAGAATTTGTTGCAGGTCAGGAGGTGGGTATCATTATTGCCGAACCTAAAGTCATCGATGAAGCGGTGATTGTATCCCAGACCGAAGAAATGGCCGGGGTGGGTGTTTCTGAAGAGCCCTCCATGACAGCTAAAAGCAGGGCAAAGGGAGATCAGAAAAATGCCCGGGAGGAACTTCAGTTTATAGTCATAGAACAAATGCCGGAATTTCCCGGAGGCATGGATTCCCTTTACCGTTTCCTGGAGAAAAACATCAGCTTCCCCCTTACAAAAGACACTAGCTTTCATAATACCGTTATTACCCAATTCACGGTGAGCAAGAAAGGCCATATCAAGGATATTGAGATCATCCGCAGTGGTGGTGATGAAATAGATAAAGAGGTAGTTCGCGTACTAAAGCTAATGCCTGACTGGATGCCGGGGATGAACAGGGGTAAGGCTGTTCCTGTAAAATATACGCTCCCGATTCATTTTGAATCGGAATAAGCACAGGCCCCGCAGGGATAAAATATCCTTACCTTTGCCAGATGATTTTCGTTACAGGCGGTACCGGTTTAGCAGGCTCCCATCTCCTTCTTGAACTTACAGCACAAGGCAAAAATGTTAGGGCATTACGCAGAAAAAGCAGCAATACTGATTTTGTCAGGCATGTTTTTAATGCATATGCCAAGGATCCGGAACGACAGCTTGGTATGATCGAATGGGTTGAGGGTGACGTGCTGGATATATATTCCCTCGAAGATGCAATGGAAGGCGTGACACAGGTATATCATAATGCTGCTGTTGTTTCTTTCAGTCCGCGCCAGAAAGAGCTTGTGCACCGGGTTAATGTTGAGGGTACTGCCAATATGGTAAATACAGCTTTAAATAAGGGCGTTAAGAAACTTTGCCATCTTAGCTCTATTGCAGCCCTCGGCAGGGCCAAACAGGATGGCATCACCGACGAATCTACTACCTGGATTACATCGCGTTACAATTCCCATTATGCCATCAGCAAATATAATGGGGAGCGGGAGGTTTGGCGTGGAACCGCAGAAGGCCTTGATGCCGTGGTGGTCCTGCCATCTATCATTCTAGGCCTGGCAGATATCAATAATGGGAGTATGCAGCTTTTCAAAACCATATTGCGGGGCATTCCATTTTATACGCCAGGGACTAACGGATATATTGATGCCAGAGACATAGCCAGGGCACAGATTTTTTTAATGGAAAGCAAGGTAAAAAATGAGAAATTCGTCGTTTCTGCTGAAAACCTGGGATACAGGGAAGTGCTTAAAATGATCGCAGATGGTTTAGAGAAACCTTATCCCGGGATCAAGGTTAACAAGACAATGGCATTGATGGCAAGGTATTTCTTTAAAATTAAGAGTTTGCTGACAGGAAAAGACCCTCTTATAACTAAAGAAACTGCCAGGACAGCTATGAGGACATATAACTACAACAGTGAAAAGTTCACTTCCTTAAGCGGAATGAAATATATCGTGATCAGTGATACTATCAACAGTATTTGCAGCATTTACAAGAAAAATAATTTCTTCATAAAATAATCTTTAATTTATTGGATTGGCACTTGATGATGACCATCAACATGAGCTTTCAGATGAAAGGATCCGCAGGTGGATTGAAATACTTAAATCAGAATTTGGCCTTTAAGCCAACGGAATACTTTTCCACTCCCCTTCATTGTATATATAAATTTCCAGGTATCCTGTTTCTATCAGTGTTTTTGCTGCTTCATCAAACAATAAGCTGACTTCTTCAGGTTTATGGGCATCAGAGCTGATGGTTACCGGAATGTCCATCGTTTTCATTTCCTCCAGGATCTTCTGGCCGGGAAATAGCGAATCAGATCGTTTTTTGTATAAGCCCCGGGTATTAACTTCAACAATACCGCCATTATCTTTAACTATTTCAAGGGTTTCCTTAACAAGCCGGGAATACCACGGTTCTTCTTCCCCGAAATAATCACCATGGTTATGCATTGTGATCTTGTCGAAGTGACCAATTACCTCCGGGCGCTGTGTTTCAACCATCATGTTTATCTGCCGGTAATATGCACTTACCGCTTCATGGATATTACCATTGAAATATTTCGTAAGTCCGTATTGCCAAACACTTCGATCAGGTCCATCAATGAACCATAGATCCCCATTCTCGTTTTTTACGAAGTGGACAGAACCAATAATATAATCCAGTTCGAAATTCTCGGTAAAGCGTTTATTATCCAATGTGATTCCGGGAATATAATCTGTTTCAAGGGCCAGGAAAACATTTATCTTTCCCTTGTATTTTCTTTTCAACTCTTGTATCTCTATCGTATATGCTTGCAAGGAATTAATATCAGGAATGGCAAAATGATTCTCGAAAGGAACCGGGGCATGTCCTGAAAAGCCTATTGATTCCAGGCCTGCTTGCATCGCAGCCCGGACATAATCCTCCGGAGAGGAGGTTCCGTCACAATATGCTGTATGGGTATGAAAATTATGCTTAAACAAATTGTTGAAATTTGTCGCAATGATAATCAATAATTCAGGTAAACAGGCAGTGATTAACAAAAAAAGGAGAGCGACGACCAATCGCTCTCCAACCCAAATCTTAAAAATTATCAAAATGAAAAAATTAACCTAAATGTTAATCGTTTCATGTATTTATACGCAAATCAGCCAAAAGGTAACCCAAAAAACTACTTTTTTTTTGATAAAAATTTTTATTGTTCAGCTGATACTATGATTGACTGCTAATAATGAGAGGATTAAGTATTATCAACAACCTTATATATTTTATCTGACCTGCGCAAAAAAGCAGGGATTGGGATGGAACAAACCTCTCCCTGCTTTACCGCTTCGGTATTTTTCTCATCGACCCTGATCTCTGTAAGCTTGCCCTCATACACTCCCGTAGTGGGTCCGATAATGTAGATGTCATCCCCTTTTTCCAGGGAAGTTGCTTCAACCAGGACTTCGGCAACACCAATCTTTGTGAAATAGTTGGTAATCTTGCCAGCATAGATCTTTTTCCTGCTTGCCTGGCTTCCATATTGTTCCGACCATTCACCCATCTTCCTTCCAAGATAATAGCCATCCCAAAATCCGCGATTGTAAACAGTTGAGAGTTGTTTGTTCCATTGTTCCACTTTTTCTGGTGAAAATGAGCCGTCACAATAGGCCTTAACCGCTTCCCTGTAACACCTGGTCACGGTCTTTACATACTCCGGAGAGCGTCCGCGACCTTCAATTTTTAGCACCTCCACCCCGGCATCAAGGATCTTATCCAGGAAATCAATGGTTTTTAAATCTTTTGGCGACATGATGTATTCATTATCAACCTCCAGCTCCAGGCCGGTATCCTTATCTGTTACGAGGTAACTCCGGCGGCAAAGCTGCATGCATTCACCCCTGTTGGCTGAATAATTCATATTATCGAGGCTCAGGTAGCATTTCCCCGATACAGCCATGCATAAAGCCCCATGAACGAACACCTCAATCTTTATTTTTTGGCCTCCCGGCCCGGTAATATTATCCCTCTTAATCCCTTCAGTGATCGCTTTTACCTTGTCGAGTGACAGCTCCCGTGCAGTAACCATGACATTCGAAAAAGCAGCATAGAACTTTACTGCCTCAAGATTGGTAATGTTTGCTTGGGTTGACATATGGACCTCCATACCTGATGAGTGAGCATAGGCAATAACAGATTGATCAGATGCAATGATAGCACTTACCCCACATTTTTTTGCGCTATCAACGATCCGTTTCATCTCTTCGATCTCTTCATCGTAAATTACCGTATTCAGGGTGATATATGAGCGCACACTTTTTTCATGGCAGATACGGCTGATCTCTTCCAGATCGGCAATGGTGAAATTCTTTGATGACCTTGATCGCATATTCAATTTACCGATCCCAAAATATACAGATCCAGCCCCTCCCTGAATAGCCGCCATTAATGACTCCATTGAGCCGACCGGTGACATGATTTCGATTTCTTTAGAAAATATTTTTTGTTCCGGCATGGGTACAAAATTAATTAATTGGTATTAATAAGTAGGAAAAGGATATTTCCAAGCTAACAAGATTCTGATAACTTTGTTAATTATTAAAACTTCACCTCATGAAAAGATTTATTACACCCTTGCTTTTTTTACTGTTAACTTGTAGTTCATTTGCCGATGACCGGCCATTGTGGATGCGTTATCCGGCCATCTCGCCTGATGGGAATACCATTGCATTCTCATACCAGGGAGATTTATATACTGTCCCTGCAACAGGGGGAGAAGCCCGGCTTCTCACATTACATGAAGCATATGATTTTTCGCCGGTTTGGTCACCCGATGGCAAGAGTATTGCTTTTGCCTCAGCCAGGTATGGCGGTTTTGATATCTTCGTGATCCCTGCAACAGGAGGAAAGGCTAAAAGGCTAACTACCAACTCTGGCGGAGATATTCCGTGGTCTTATACACCGGACGGGAAATATATTCTCTTCTATGCCCGAATTCAGGATGATCCTCTGAATGCACAATTTCCAACCGGTGCATTTCCTGAGCTCTACAAAGTGAGTATTGACGGGGGAAGGCCTGAACGGGTGCTGACAACCCCGGCATTGGGAGCAACATACAGCGATGACGGGAAATATATCCTCTATTATGATATCAAGGGATTTGAAAATGGCTGGAGGAAACATCATATTTCTTCAGTAACCCGTGATATATGGCTTTATGACACCGAA
Organism: Bacteroidales bacterium; assembly: GCA_023132505.1. Taxonomy (GTDB): domain Bacteria; phylum Bacteroidota; class Bacteroidia; order Bacteroidales; family B18-G4; genus B18-G4. Next base: position 6,136 of record JAGLYE010000045.1, read on the forward strand.
ACAGGCAAACATAAGAAACTAACAAGCTTTGAAGGTGAAGACAGGAATCCGGTATATAGTCCCGATGGCAATACGGTATTCTATCTTAGTGAAAGACAGGGCTCTTTCAATGTTTGGACTATGCCACTAAGCGGAGATAGCGAGGCAATACAGCTCAGTTCATTCGAAAACCACCCGCTAAGGTTCCTGAGTATTTCCGATAATGGGGACTTATGCTTTGGATACAACGGAGAATTGTACACCGGAGATGAAGATGGAAATTTCCAACGTGTTGAGGTTATAATCACGGGAGATGAACGCAATAATCCTGTCACCTTTATGAAGGAAAATAAGGGAGCAACAGAAATTGCTGTTTCTGCTGATGGAAAAGAAATAGCATTGATCATCAGGGGTGAAATATTTGTTACTGCAACGGATTTTAACACCACCAGGCGCATCACCAACACTCCTCAGCAGGAACGCTCAGTCAGTTTCAGCCCTGACGGCCGCTCATTGCTTTATGCTTCGGAGCGCGACAGCAGCTGGAATATTTATCAAACCAAAATTGTAAACGATGATGAGCCATATTTCTCCAATGCAACTTTATTGAAGGAGTCAATTGTTATTGCTACTGAGAAGGAAGAGTTCCAGCCCCGCTATTCCCCCAACGGGAAAGAAGTAGCATTCCTCGAAGAAAGGGAAACCCTTAAAGTGCTTAACCTGGATACTAAAAATACAATCACCATCCTGCCTAAACAATACAATTATTCTTACTCAGACGGGGACCAGCATTATGACTGGTCACCTGACGGGAAATGGTTTCTGGTGACATATTCTGAGAATTCAGCCATGCACAACGATGTGGCCCTTGTTGATGCCGGGGGAAAGCAGGAGATCGTAAATTTAACCAATAGTGGATATTCTGATGGTGGCTCTTTATGGATGATGGATGGAAAGATGATGATTTGGTGGTCGGACAGGGCCGGATTCCGCAGTCATGGAAGTTGGGGGGCGGAAGGAGATGTTTATGGTATGTTTTTTAGCCAGGAAGCTTTTGATAAATTCAGGCTTAGTAAAGAAGAGAGGGAGTTACTCGAGAAGAAAGAAAAAGAAGACAAGGAATCAGAAGGAGAAGAAAAAAAAGACGAAAAGAAAAAAGGAAAAGACAAGGATAAGGACGAAAAGGACATTGAGCCTATAGAGATTGACCTCAATAATATTGAAGATCGAAAGCTTCGGTTGACCATACATTCTTCTTTTATATCAGATGCCGTGATAACCCCCGACGGCAAAAAAATGTATTATACAAGCAGGGGAGAGAATGGTTATGACCTCTGGGTGCAGGATTTCGTAGAGAAAGAAACAAAGCTTCTTGTTCCCTTAAAGAGCAAACGGGGTATTGATCTTTTTATGGACAAAAAGGGGGAAACACTGATTGTTTTCACCAGTGATGCCATTATGAAGATCGGGGTGAGCGACAAAAAGCAAACTCCTGTTACATACATGGCTGAGTTCTATTTAAACAAGCCTGTTGAGCGCGAATATATGTTTGAACATGTTTGGCGTCAGGTACAGAAAAAGTTTTATGACCCGGATCTTCATGGGGTGGATTGGGATTTCTACAAATCAGAATACATCCGATTTTTACCCTATATCAACAACAACTATGATTTTGCCAATATGCTCAGTGAAATGCTGGGAGAACTGAATGCCTCACATACCGGATCCGGATACTATTTTAAAGACCCGCATGCAGATGCTACGGCCTGCCTCGGATTATTTTATGATTTCAATGCCGGGGGTGATGGCCTCATTGTTGCAGAAATACTGAAGAAGGGGCCTTTTGATAATGCCAAAAACAAGTTAAAAGCAGGAATGGTGATAGAAAAGATCGATGGCGTTGAGATCAAAGAGGGAGAGGATTATTTCCCACTGCTAAATCATAAGGTGGGGAAGCCGGTTCTGGTAAGCATATACGATCCCGCCAGCAGTGAGCGCTGGGATGAAACCATAAAACCCATCAGCCGCGGACAGGAATATGAACTATTTTACAAGCGATGGATAGAAAACCGTCGCAAGGAAACTGACAGTCTTTCAGAGGGCCGGATAGGCTATGTTCATGTGCGGGGAATGAACAGCAGCAGCTTTCGGAAGGTGTATTCCGAAGTACTTGGCCGTAACTATCAAAAAGAAGCCATCATTGTTGATACCCGTTTCAATGGGGGTGGATGGCTGCATGATGACCTGGCTACCTTTCTGAATGGGGAAAAATATGCCAGTTTCTGGCCCCGTGGACACGAAAACTATGGTGGGGAACCCCTGAACAAATGGTATAAACCCTCTGTTGTCCTTATTGGTGAAGGGAATTATTCGGATGCACATGGATTTCCATTTGCATACCGGGCCATGGGTGTTGGAAAAACTATCGGGATGCCTATTCCCGGAACCATGACCGCCGTATGGTGGGAAGGCCTGCAGGATAACAGCCTTCATTTTGGTATCCCACAAATAGGTATGAAGGATATGGATGGCGATTACCTTGAAAACAAGCAGTTTGAACCAGATGTTAAGGTCGTTCAGGATTACGATGTTGTTATTACCGGAAGGGATCAGCAACTTGAAAAAGCCGTGGAGGTCTTGCTCATTGAGTTGGATGGAATTCACGAATAGCTAAACTATTCCATCTGATGCATCTGCGAGAATTTGTTAATTTTGATGTATACAAATTAAAAAATACTTAAAGATGAAATATTTCAGATTATCTGCATTCGTAATATTAAGCGTTTCTTTCTTTTTCTTTATTTCTTGCAAGCCACAGGCTGAAGACCAGAAAGCAAAATATGTATTTCTTTTCATAGGGGATGGTATGGGTGTTTCACAGGTAATTGCTGCCGAAGCGTTCCAAACCGCTATGTCGGGAGGGGAGTATATCCCTCTTGGATTCCGGCAATTTCCGGCAGCAGGCCTGAGCACAACCTTTGCTGAAAATCAGTTTATTACCGGATCGGCAGCAGCAGGCACAGCCCTGGCCACAGGAAACAAAACAGCTATTGGAAGGATATCCATGGATACATCAGGAACTGTTCCTTTTGAAACCATTGCCGAAAAAGCCAA
>JAGLYE010000046.1 GCA_023132505.1 Bacteroidales bacterium
GCATTCCTGAAACTGATAATTCCCCTTTTCGTTGTGATCCCGGGCATCATCGCCTTCGTGATGTTCTCAGAACAGGCAGGCACCGCACACATTGATGGCGTGCAGGATGCATTCCTGAAAGCCGACGGAGCTATGAATTATGATAAGGCATACCCCTGGCTGATCAGCACCTTCATCCCCTCAGGCTTAAAAGGCCTGGTAGTTGCCGCCCTGGCCGCAGCCATTGTATCTTCACTGGCCAGCATGGTAAACTCAACCGCCACCATCTTCACCATGGATATTTACAAACCCTATCTGGCAAAGAAAGAAGGAAAGGACAGGGACGTAATGGTTGGACGGATAGCAGCTGGATCAGCACTTCTTATTGCAATCTTTGTAGCGCCCGCCTTAGGAAATATCGAGCAGGCATTTCAGTATATCCAGGAGTATACAGGCGTAGTGAGCCCGGGCATACTGGCCGTATTCATGTTGGGGCTGTTTTATAAAAAAGCGAATAACAAGGGAGCTATTGTGGGTGTAATCTCCTCTATCCCTGTGGCACTGGCCTTAAAGACCCCTTCCCTTGAGCTGCCCTGGATGGACCAGATGCTGTATACTTTCCTCATCACCATGGTGGTGATCGTATTTGTAAGCCTTTCAACAAACAAACTGAATGACGACCCTAAAGCGATCAATGTAACAAGTGAAACATTTAAAACAGCTAAGGCATTTAACGTTGCCGCCTATGCGATCTGCATTATATTGGTAGTGTTATATACGGTGTTCTGGTAAATAAGCATGAATTTATTTATTTATCTTCTTCGGTGTTTGGCATCCCATCGTTTTTCTTCTTATTTTAGAGCTACATAAGCTGTTACTGAAGTTTTTCAGACAATAAGACAGCCCGGCTGTAATATAATTTGCAAAATATTGGGTTTACAATCAGCTTATATTTAATTTTGATAGATAAATTGTTTACCAATGTCACTAAAAATAGCCCTCATCCTTTCCGTGGTACTTCAGTTTGCAGCAGCAACCATTGCCATGAGCCTGATAAGACGAACAAAAACGAATATAGCATGGTGGCTGATCTCGGCCGGATTCCTTCTGATGGCGATCAGGCGTTTATTTGAGATTCAGGAGGTATTTGACCCCGAGAATGATTTCATCAGCGGTTTGCTAAACAGTTGGACAGCTGTATTCATTTCCGTGATCATGCTCCTTAGCCTCATCTTTATCAAGCGTATCTTTAATATTCAAAAGCAAATCGAAACCCTCCGAAAGCAAAACGAGTCGAGGGTACTTTCTGCAATCCTCAGAACAGAAGAAAATGAGCGGCAGCATTTTGCCAAGGAATTACATGATGGGCTGGGACCGCTTTTATCGTCGGTGAAAATGGCAATTTCGGCCAGCACCTATATTGAAAATGACAACAAAGCGGTGTTGGTCAACGCCGAAAAACTTATCGACGAGTCCATCACAACCCTTAAAGATATCTCAAACAAACTCAGTCCGCATGTTCTGGTCAATTTCGGATTACTCAAAGCTGTGAAATCATTTATAAACAGATTGCAGATCATAAGCGATCCTATCCTGAAGTTTAACAGCAATATTGATGAGAAGCGCTTTGCATATAATATAGAGGTTGTGCTTTACAGGGTAATCGGCGAACTGGTATCAAACACACTGAAACATGCCGGGGCACATAATATATATATCGACCTGATGGCAGATGAAAAAAATATTTCGCTGAAATATATTGATGATGGCATCGGCTTCGATGTTGGCCGTGAAGAACAGGACCTGACCGGCATGGGATACTCGAATATGAAATCCAGGATAAAATCCCTTAATGGGACTTTTCAAATTTTCTCTGAACCCGGTGAGGGGATCAGGGTGGATATCCTGATAAGTATAGAAAAACATGAACAAACTGTCAGTAATTCTGGTTGACGATCACAAATTGTTCAGGGAGGGGCTAAGCCTGTTACTTAACAATTTCTCTTTTATAGGTGAGGTATATGAAGCCGCTAATGGTGAAGAATTCCTTGCTATGGCAAAAAACATCAGAGCCGATGTGGTGTTCATGGATGTGGATATGCCCGTAATGAATGGGATAGAAGCTACTGCCAAGGCCATTAAGGAATACCCTGATCTGAATATTATTGCCCTTTCCATGTATGGTGATGAGGATTATTACACGCAAATGATAGCCTCCGGGGCCAGGGGATTTATCTTAAAGAACTCCGGGATTAAAGATGTAGAATCAGCTATAATGCATGTAACTGAAGGAAAAAACTACTTTTCACAAGAGATACTGTCGGGTATACTGAAAAGTATAAACAGAAAGAGCCAATCCAATCGTTCAGGTGAATTGTCTGAACGGGAAGAAGAAGTCCTTTATCATATCTGCAAAGGATTCTCCAACCAGGAGATCGCTGAACAATTGAACATCAGCAAGCGCACTGTCGACAAACACCGGGAAAACCTTCTGCTTAAAACAAATTCAAAGAATACTGCCGGACTCGTTATGTACGCCATAAAAAACGGCATTGTTGAAGTGTAAAGCAACTACGTCTTTGAACGTAGGCAACCGTTAAAACACCTATTCCCAAATTTACGTTTTAAGACTGTTTCACAGCAATACATTGCTGGATACATTTGTCTCATAATTTTCAATTTACCTTAAATCATGAAACAAATTTTATCCAGGCTCCTGGTATTTCTTATGATTTCCACGGCATTCATCACTGAAATGAATGCACAATTAACTATCAATGCACAATATCGCAACAGGTTCGAAATAAGGGATGGCTATAAAGCCATTGTGGAAGCGGGAACAGGCCCTGCTGTTTTGATCTCACAACGAACACGATTAACACTCCAATATGAAAATGAATTTCTGAAGCTCAGGTTCACACCCCAGGACATACGTTTATGGGGCGATGAAGATCTGGCAACATCTACAGGGGTATTCGGCAATTATGCTTCACTGGACTTATTTGAGGGTTATATAGAAATAAGGCCAATAAAGCCCTTATGGTTATCCATTGGTCGCCAACAGCTGATATATGACAACCAGCGATTGCTGTCAGCAAGAAACTGGAACCAGGCAGGGATCGCTTACGATGCCATGGTGGCTAAGCTGCAGCTAAATGGCTGGAATGTCCACCTGGCGGGATCATGGAATACACTCCTTGAGTCCCTAATAAACAATATTTATCCTTCCAGCCGGATCAAATCCCTGAATTATTTATGGGTGAACAAAAAGCTGAATGAAGGCCTCTGCCTATCCTTGCTGCATATTGCATCCGGAAAAACGGAGACCGATTCCACCAACAAGATCCATTTCAGGCAAACCTCCGGCTTATACATAAAATATGCTATTAATAAATTTTCTATCTGGGGAAATGCATATTACCAATATGGAAGAAACAATGGAAGCAATAAGGTAAGTGCCTACCTGATTGATGCCGATGCCGGCTACAAGCTCGGAAAATTTCGTCCCGGACTGGGCATAAGTTATCTTTCAGGGAATAATACTGTAGGCGCAGACCAAACAGTTGACCGGCTATTTGATGTTTTATACGGAGCACGGCACAAATATTTTGGCTACATGGACTATTTCAGGGATTTTCCAAATAATACCCGGGAGGGTGGGCTTGCCGACTTATATTTCTATCTTGAATATCAGGTCTGCCCGACATTGATTATACGAAATATAGGACATTATTTCTGGCTTGCCAGGACGAACCCCAATACCCCGGCCGACAAAAACCTTGGCTATGAAAACGACCTGATATTAAAATACACTTTCCGTAGCTGGGGCGCACTTGAAAGTGGGTATGCGTTTATTGCACCTACACAATCATTAAAAGAGCTGAATGGAATTGATAGCGAAAAATTTCCGCAATTCTTTTATTTGCAGTTGACCATTACACCAAGCCTGTTTACCCATCAATCAGGGAATTGATTATCAAACCTAAAATATATTGCCATGAAAAATTCAAGCCTAATTTATTTCATTGTGACTTTGATGCTGATGACCTCCTGCACCTCGGCCAAAAGGAAAGAGCATACGGTAAGTCTCTCCGGGGCTTTTGCCCTATACCCATTGGTAGTGCAGTGGGCAGATGAGTATAAAGCAGAACATCCCGATATCAGGTTCAACATATCTGCCGGCGGGGCGGGTAAAGGTATGGCCGATGCACTTTCAGGGACAGTGGACCTGGGCATGTTTTCGCGGGAAATAGCCAAAGAAGAAATTGATAAAGGAGCTTGGTGGATCGGATTAACCATTGATGCAGTGCTCCCGACAATCAGCGGTAAAAATCCATGGCTTGGCCTCATAAAAGCCCGAGGACTCACCAGGGATGAGTTCAACGCCATCTTCATTGAAGGTTCGCTTGATGATTGGAGCCAGCTGCTTAATATGGATGAAAAAATGCCGATCGAGGTTTACACCCGATCAGATGCCTGCGGGGCTGCCGGAACCTGGGCAAAATACCTTGGTGGCAGACAAGAAAATCTTAACGGCATTGGCATTTATGGTGATCCTGGGCTGGCAGAGGCTGTGGCCCTTGATCAGGCCGGGATCGGTTTCAATAACACGATTTTTGTCTACGACATTAAAACAGGCCTGAAAAGGCCCGGGGTAGAGGTGATCCCCATCGACCTTAACGCAAACGGGAAGATTGATCCCGAGGAAGATTTTTATGATTCTTTCGAAGCCATACTGGCAGCTATCACGGAGGGAATATATCCTTCGCCCCCGGCCAGGGAACTGTATTTTGTTGCTAAGGGTAAACCTGAAAAACAGGCAACCCTGGACTTTATCGAATGGACCCTTACTTCAGGCCAGGCATTCGTTAAACCAGCAGGCTATGTCCCCATCGAGCAAAGTAAAATTAACGCATACCTGGAAAAACTCAAATAAGTAAATGATCTTCAGGAGATATCTGATCGACAGGACCGCCTCAGTGTGGATGGTAACGGCCTTGCTTATCATCCTGCTTCTGCCGGTGCTTATTGGTATTGCCCTTTATCTCAAGTCAGTCCCCCTTTTCGAAATACAGAGCTTTGCCAGTCTGGTGACATCTTCAGTGTGGCTGCCGGCCGAGGGTAAATTCGGGTTCTGGCCATTTATATCCAGTTCGCTATATGTTACTGTACTTTCTTTCATCTTTGCTGCACCGGTATGTTTGCTTGCCGCTGTATACCTCACACAGTTCGCATCAAAAAAGCTGATCCGGCTGATGCACCCAGTGATCGATATCCTTGCAGGCCTGCCCTCCGTAATTTACGGGGTATGGGGAGTCCTTGTCATTGTACCCCTGGTAGGAAAAATACTGGCACCACTCCTCAATATTAGTTCATCAGGCTACACCATCCTGTCGGGTGGGATTGTCCTGGCAGTGATGTGTATTCCATATATGCTCAATATGCTTGTGGAAGTATTTAACACCGTTCCAATAGGCTTAAAAGAAGCCTCGCTCGCACTGGGTGCAACCTATTGGGATACAGTAAAGCATGTTGTGATCAGAAAGAGTTACCCCGGGATCATCTCCGCATACGGACTGGGATTGGCAAAGGCTTTTGGAGAGACCCTGGCAGTGATGATGGTCGTTGGGAACAGGGTGCAGCTAACTTTGAACCCTTTTGAAGCCGGATACCCGCTTCCTGCACTGATAGCAAATAATTATGGTGAAATGCTCTCAATCCCCATGTATGACTCTGCCCTGATGTTCTCAGCCTTTCTATTGCTCATCATCATCCTGATCATTAACATCTTCTTCAGGTACCTCATTCATAAAACAAAAAAACGGTGAATCGCAGAAAGCTCATAGAGGAAAAGTTTTTCAGGTTCCTTTCGGGATTTGCCACCTATTCGCTTATGGCCTTGCTGGCTTTGATCATTCTCATTATATTCATTAAAGGCTTTAGGGCACTTACCCTCGACATGCTCACTAAGATCCCTGAAGGAGGATATTATTACGGGGGTGAAGGAGGTGTTTTGAATGCCATTATCGGGTCGTTATATATTGCATTGGGTGCCACCTTCATTGCCATTATTATCGGGACGCCGGCCGCCTTGTATATCAATGTGCACCTGATCAGGTACCGGCGCACACAAAACACCATTCGTTATCTGCTTGATGCCTTATGGGGAATCCCATCAATTGTATACGGTGCATTCGGTTTTACGCTGATGCTGTATATGGGCTTAAATGCTTCCCTGCTTGCAGGCATCATCACGGTGGCTCTGTTGATCACCCCTATCATGATAAGGACATTTGACGAGGTTCTGAGCACAATTCCGATTGGCTTGCAGGAAGCCGCCCTTGCCCTGGGATCAACAAAAACCGAGACTGCTTTCAAAGTACTCTTCAAACAAGGCCTTTCGGGGTTTATCACCGCCATATTGCTGTCATTCGGCCGGGGAATTGGCGATGCTGCATCAGTATTGTTTACCGCCGGCTATACCGACCTGATCCCGCAAAACATGGATGAACCGGCAGCAACACTTCCACTGGCTATCTTTTTTCAATTGAGCTCACCAATACCAGAGGTAAGGGAGCGGGCTTTCGCTGCTGCTGTGATCCTTACAGTCATCATATTGATCATCAGTTTGACTGCAAGATACTTAACCGTAAGATTTTCAAAGTCGAACATAAAATAGAATAACATGTATGTACTAAACACAGAAACAATAAATACACACGACATAGGAATTAGGCCTGTATCCCGACCCAATGATACCATTGTCAGGATCGAGAACCTCAATATCCATGCAGGACAGCATCACATATTAAAAAATATAAACATCGAGATTCCCAGGAACAAGATCACAGTTATGCTGGGGCCCTCAGGCTGCGGCAAGACAACGCTGCTTAAGTGCATGAATAAGCTAACCGACCTGCACAGGGAACTCAGGGTTTCGGGAAAGATTTTCATTGAAGATGACGACATCCTGCATACACGTACAAATATTCCCGCCATCAGGCAAAAGATGGGCTTACTGTCGCAGCAGCCATACCCCTTGCCCCTCTCAATTTATAAGAATGTAGCCTATGGCATCAAACTAAAAGGTATACGCGATAAAAAAACCATCGCCTATATCGTTGAAAAACACCTGAGGGAGGTAGGCCTTTGGGCTGAGGTGAAAGACAGGCTGAACAACCCTGCCACAAGCCTGTCGATCGGCCAGCAACAGAGACTCTGCCTTGCCCGGGGGCTTGCCGTAAAACCGTTGATAATACTCGCTGACGAACCCACTTCAGCCCTGGATCCAATTTCCAGTAAAATTATTGAAAACCTCTTCAGAGAACTTAAACAACATTACACCATCATCCTTGTAACACATATCCTCCGGCAGGCTGTTAGACTTGCCGACAATGTGGTGTTTATGTACTATGGCAAGATCATCGAGCAAGGCAATCCGCAAGAATTGCTTAAAAACCCCGAAACCGAAAAATTAAGGAAGTATATCCTGGAAGGTAATTAACTGGGACTTTAATCAATAATAAATGTCGTAAATCAAACATCAGGCTTAATTTAATTTTTTCTCCCTATTTTTGATGGATATCAACCAATTTCCCATTAAAATTGAAAAGGATTTCCATATACTCATTCTTTCTCACCCCTTTCTTCACATTTATTCTTTTCACTCATATCGGGTGCGATAATGTCAATACTAAAAAGCCAAATTTTGTTTTCATACTTGTAGATGACCTCGGCTGGACCGATCTGGGATGCTACGGCAGTGATTTCCATGAGACGCCAAACATCGACAGACTGGCATCGGAGAGTATGCTGTTTACCAATGCTTACGCTGCCTGTCCGGTTTGTTCACCAACAAGGGCTGCCATCATGACCGGGAAATACCCTTCGAGGATTAACATTACCGATTGGATACCGGGTGATGACCCTCAGAACAGGAAACTGTTGGGGACAGAAGACCAAAATGCATTGGCACTCGCTGAAACAACCCTGGCAGAAGCGCTAAAGCAAAATGGATATAAGACATTTTTTGCAGGAAAATGGCATCTGGGTGATGAAGATTGCTTTCCGGAGGATCAAGGCTTTGACATTAACATAGGCGGCCACCACCGGGGCTCCCCGCCTGGTGGATACTATACGCCATATAAAAACCCAAAACTCAGCGATGGGCCAGAGGGCGAATATCTCACTGACAGGCTCACGGATGAATCTATCAGTTTCATAAAAGAAAACAAAGAGCGTCCTTTCTTGCTGTATCTGTCATTTTATACTGTACATACACCAATCCAGGCCAACATTGATTATGTAGAAAAATACAGGGAGAAACTCACTGAAATGGGAAATCCGGCAGTTGAGCGATTAGCCGAACATAATGCCTTTACAACGCAGCAACAGCTTAATGCCGATTACGCATCCATGATCCATGCGCTAGATGAAAATATAGGCCGTTTGTTAGAAACAATTGAGTATCTCGGCATTTCTGATAATACCGTGATCATCTTAACTTCTGATAATGGTGGGCTCTCCACTATCACTAATTCAAACTGGACAGCCCCTACATCCGTGAAGCCATTAAGAGCAGGCAAAGGCTGGTGTTATGAAGGGGGCATCAGGGTGCCACTGATCATAAGAACCCCGGACATGAGAGATGCGACAGTTTGTGATCTCCCGGTCATCAGTATGGACTTCTTCCCCACTATCCTCGAGCTTTCTGGGATTCCCGCACTTCCTGACCAACACAAGGATGGTATCAGTCTTTCTACTCTTTTGAACGATGGTAATGACCCGGGCAGAGAGGAATTATTCTGGCACTACCCGCATTATCATTCCAGTGGCTGGACACCCGGCGCAGCCATCAGGTCAGGCAAATGGAAACTCATCGAATTCTATGAACTCGATAAAACCGAGCTATACGACCTTGAAAGCGATCCCGGTGAAAATAATAATTTAGCAGACATCTATCCTGAGAAAGTCAATGAACTGAGCAAAAAACTGTTTCATCTTCAACAAAATACCGGTGCAAAATTCCCAACTAAAAATGATAATTACACTGCTCATTGAGTGATGACATCCTATTGATTACTGATTAGTGAAGATTGGT
>JAGLYE010000047.1 GCA_023132505.1 Bacteroidales bacterium
ACATCAACAGAACAAAATCCGGTTCATGATTTTATCAATCCAGGCATTTATAATGTTTGTCTTACGATCCAGAGTAGTAACGCAGGTGCAATGTGTACAGATACTTATTGTATGGATGTAGTTGTACAAACCGGAGGTGGAGATTGTATGGCAAATTTCTGTTACACTATCGACAGTACCGGGGGAATTTCTACTGTGGTTAATTTCTTTGATTTAAGTATCCCCGCTCCCTTAATCGATACATGGTATTGGGATTTTGGTGATGGCACCACATCAACAGAACAAAATCCGGTTCATACTTATAATGCACCCGGAGTATATAATGTTTGCCTGACTATTTCAGCAAACTCAGGAATGTGTACCAGTACTGAATGTATGAATATACTTATTCCTGGAGGAGGTGGTGGTGATTGCCAGGCCGATTTCTACTATCTTGAAGATAGCACTGCTAATCTCACAATACTGTTTTTTGATCAAAGTATTTCCGCTAATCCCATAACTTCCTGGAATTGGAGCTTTGGTGATGGCAGTGGGTCAGGAGAACAAAACCCCGAACATATTTATGGCAGTCAGGGCACATATTATGTATGTCTCACCATCGAAAGTGAATATGCAGGAGCAATGTGTACGGACACATATTGTATGGATGTAATAGTAGGTGGAGGAGGAAATCAATGTATGGCGAATTTCTATTACACATACGGCGGTGGTGGAATGTACTCGAATGTGGTTAGTTTCTTTGATATAAGCTCTCCTGTTGGCCAGATTGACACCTGGTACTGGGATTTCGGAGATGGAACCACATCTACAGAGCAAAACCCGGTTCATACTTATAATGCAAGTGGAGTATATGATGTATGCCTGACTATTACCGCTGATTCCATTTCATGTACAAGTACATATTGCGATATTGTTTCCATCCAGGTAGCTGGGGATCTCTATTTAGGCGGGAATGTCTACGCCGATATTTACCAACTGGATCATGGTTTTGCGTATGCTTATAAATCAGAGAATGGAGTGATTACGGATATCTACTCAGAAATGATTGACACATTAGGTTACTACCTGTTCTATCCAATGACCGAGGCTGATTTTTATGTTAAGGTTGAGCCATCACCTTCTTCAGTATATTTTAGCACACATATGCCAACATATTATGGAGATGTGGCCCATTGGGATGATGCCGTTTTGATTGATCTGTATGAAAATATATATACAGCCGATATCAATCTTATCCCTATAACCGATGCTGTTTCAGGACCGGGTGCAATCGCCGGAGAAATTACACATGGAAGTACTAACAAAGCAAATACACCAGCCGTAGATGTCCAAATCATGTTGGCAAACGAACAGGGTGAATTTGTTGGTTTGGTATATTCTGATGAGGAAGGCAAATTCGAATTTGATGCATTAGCCTATGGAACCTATACCTTATTTGCAGAAGTGATAGAAATTGACATGACTCCGAAAGATTTCACCTTAACAGAAGAAAATGCTGAAGTAAACGATGTTTCTATGATTATGACAGATGATGAAATTTATTTCGGCACCTATGGAATTGAGTCAATTTACATTGGCAACGTCAGCGATGTATATCCAAATCCGGTAACCGATAAGCTTAAATTGGATATTGGCATCATAAGTCCCACCACGATTACCACGAAAATATATAATCAAATGGGGCAAACTCTTGTAATGGAACAATTCATTATGGGCAATACTCAAACGATCCAGGTCAATACTTCAGGACTAAATTCAGGAATGTATTTTCTCGAGATCATTGCTGATGACAATTACCGAATAGCAAGGAAGTTCATTAAGCAATAAATAATTACATAACCATAAAAATAAGGAGGCTGTCTCAAAACAAATCGAGACAGCCTCCTTTTTATTACATGTAAAAGCTGACACTTGACCGGCTCGCTTTCCCTGAAGCTTCGGCAGGCAGGCAACCTGCTAAACTACTTGCCGGTTTTCTTCTTCGCTGCGGTTTTCTTCTTCGGCTTTTCCCTTAATGCAGTCAGTTTTTTATGCATGTCGAGGGCAGCAATCCTTCCGGCGCCCATGGCCTGAATAACCGTTGCTGATCCTGTAACAATATCGCCACCGGCATAAACAAAGGCTTTAGTGGTTTCATTTGTTTCTTTATTGGCCTCGATGTAACCCCATTTATTCAGCTTCATGTCGGGTGTTGAGTCGAAGATGATCGGGTTAGGGCCGTTTCCGATGGCCACTATGGCCATGTCGCATTCAATGATAAAGTTAGAATCCGGGATAGGAACAGGACGACGTCTGCCGGAGGCATCTGTTTCTCCGAGTTTCATCTGAATGCATTCAACTGCCTTCACCTTGTTATTATCAGTACCAAGATACCTTACCGGGTTATTTAGCAGTTTGAACTTTATGCCTTCCTCTTCAGCATGGTGCACTTCTTCTGCCCTGGCCGGCAGCTCGTGACGTGAGCGACGATAAACAATGGTAACCTCCTCGCAACCTGAACGTGCTGCAGTACGTGCACAGTCCATGGCCACATTACCTCCTCCTACAACAACTACCTTATGCCCCTTTGGCATTGGGGTGTCGTATTCCGGAAACAGGTAGGCTTTCATCAGGTTCATGCGGGTAAGGTATTCATTGGCGGAAAATACATATCCCAGGCTTTCGCCTTCAAGTCCCATAAACATGGGCAATCCTGCACCAACCCCCACATATACGGCATCGAAATGCTCCAATAATTCATCAACAGTAAGAATATTTCCAATCACATGGTTCAACTCAAAACGCACGCCCATTTCCTTGAGGTAATCGATCTCAAACTGCACAATGGATTTTGGAAGCCTGAATTCAGGAATACCATACGTTAATACTCCACCTGTTTCGTGAAGGGCTTCAAACACCGTCACACTATATCCCAGTTGGCGCATATCTGCCGCAATGGTCAGCCCTCCCGGGCCGGAACCCACAACAGCCACCTTTTGTCCGGTGTTTTCGATTATCGATGGCACCTTCACAAGATCCATTTTGCGTTCATAATCGGCTACAAAACGTTCCAGCCTTCCGATGGCTACAGGCTTGTCTTTGTGGCCCATGATACATTTTTCCTCGCACTGGTTTTCCTGCGGACAAACCCTGCCGCATATGGCAGGGAAAACATTCGTTTCTTTAATTTTTTTGGCAGCCTCATCAAATTTCTCTTCTGCAACGAGTGCTATGAAAACAGGAATATCAACATTTACCGGGCAACCTTCCACGCACATGGGGTTTTTACATTGCAGACACCTGCCTGCTTCCAGCAATGCCAGTTCAGTTGTATACCCGTATGGCACTTCCTGCCAGTTGTGGACACGAAGGGTCTGGTCCTGTTCAGGCATATCCTGCCGGGGGATCTTCAGCTTGATGGTCCGCTCATCTCTTTTGCTTAATCCATGCCATTCACATCCGTGTTTTGAACATATAAAGAACGGAATAAGCCTGGAGACAGCCGAAACAATGACTTCCGCTACCGGCGATCCACATTCCCCGCAGGGGATCTCTTTATGTATAAGACTTTTGTTACATCGCGGACACATGACATCGTCCACCAGGTCACCTTCTTTAATGGGAACAGAAGTTTCCACTTCAAAAACATCGAGATAAGGACTAAGGATCAGATCGATCTCTTCACCCTTATACATTGATTTAAACTCAATCTGTTTCACTTCCTTCTTCTCAATATTGAAACTTTCGTGGCAGTGAGGGCAGTAAGTGTTAAGATAAGTTTTAAACTTTAAATATTTAACATTCTGATCTAACATAGCTCGCGATTTCTGATTTTATTTAATTGAAAAGAGAAGTGAATCTTTTTCTTCCTTTATGTACAATGAATTCCGGTTGAGCAATTCATCAAAGTCTACCTTGAAGCCATCGAAGTCAGGACCATCGACACAACAAAACCGGGTTGTATCGTCAATCTTGACACGGCATCCCCCACACATCCCGGTTCCATCGATCATGATGGGATTCAGGCTTACCATGGTAGGTATTTCGTATTTTTTTGTGAGTTTCACAATGTTCTGCATCATGATGATAGGACCTATAGCATATACCTGTTTGATATCTTTACGTTCATCCAGGTATTTTTTCAGGGGATCTGTAACAAATCCACGCTGTCCATAGCTTCCGTCATCAGTAGTAACTACCAGTTCGTCGCTGATCTGGCTCATTTCATTCTCCAATATCAGCATCTCCTTATCACGTGCACCAATGATGCTGATCACGTAATTCCCAGCTTCCTTATAAGCCTTGACAACATGATGAAGGATGGCTACGCCTGTACCCCCGCCAACCATGATCACGGTTCCAATTTTATCAGTGTGTGCAGGTTTGCCCAAGGGGCCTACTACATCTTTGATCAGGTCTCCCTCATTAAGTGAACGCATCAGGGCAGTGGTTTTCCCTACTACCTGGAAAATAATGGTGATAATGCCTGCAAATTCGTCTTTATCGGCAACGGTAAGCGGAATGCGTTCACCTGTTTCATTCACGCGTAGGATAACAAATTGGCCGGCTTTTATCTTCTTCGCAATTTTCGGAGCGTTGATATCAAATCGGATGATCGTTCCCTTGGCCATCTCTTGTTTTCTGACTATTTGAAACATAAGTATAAGATTTTATTATCAAAAGAATTACCACTCCAGGCTGTCTTGCAGCCGGATATCGAATAAATCGTCGCCACTCAACCCGTGCCAGCGGCAACCTTTTTTGGTACAGATATAAAAATTAATAAGTTTTGTGCGTGCTCCAACTTCGATCTTTACCACATCGGAACCACATTTTTCGCATACTTTATCTTCAAGGATGAGGCTTTTATCACAGTGCCAGCATCTGACATCTTTCACAGCTTTGTCTTCTTCAAGGAATATGGTGGATTTTGAAGTAAAAACGTTCAAATAAGGGCTCAGCAAAAGGAAGCCTTCCTCTCCGTTATGGATCTTTAGTTTAAGCATATTATCCTCAATCAAACTCATGTTGCAATGAGGGCAGTAGGAACTCAGGAATGCACCTGATTCGATGATTTCCTTTTTTTCATCGACCGGCTGTTCCACTGGGGTAATCACATGATCCGGTTTAAAGTCATCCTTACCGGCAAGTCCATATTCCTGATACATTTTTTTCAGTGCAACTGTGAGATCTTCAAATTCCACGAAGTGATTCTTGCAACCACTTCTTGAGCAGATGGCCACCTTACCTCCCATATCGAGGTAGAAAGGCACCATGTTCGCGCCGCAGGACATACATTCCGAATCAGATGTAATTTGCGCATCACAATGTGTACAACTGAATATTGCGATTTCATCTTTTGGCATTTCAATGTCGGTCATGTAATTATAACTGCCATAGATGGAGCTCAGGCGAATCTCACCTTTCTTACCTTTTATCTCTATGTTCAGTAATATGCTGGGCTCATTGTCAACATGATGCTTATCATCCATTAAAGATTTCCCGCAAACAGGGCATTTAAGTTTAAGCGAGATGAGTTCGTACATTTTATTTCTCCTTTAAATCATCAATAGTTAATACTTCATTTATCTTCTGTCAGAGTATGCATCTATATAAATTCCTGAATTTCCTCACAATTATAAAAAATTTAAGCATAGAAAGCCACTAAATTCATCAGATTATCAGCACCTTAGCACTTCCAATTTCACTTACCGTAATCTTAGGATTTGAATTCCAAATATTTATCAGATTCAACAGGTGGCAATTTATAGTAAATATAAATAAGACAACCTATTGATCCAGGGTGATCACTGAAATCCGTTTCTTACCATCCATTCTTATTTTCAATGGTTTTTTAAAGCGGATATGTTTGATGTACTTCGTTTTTTTAATCAGCTTCTGAGCTTCCAGCATGTCATATTTTATGTAGCTTTTGGATAATTCCGGTTGCACGGTAAAATAGCCAACATTCATGGATGTGACATTATGAAAAAAGTGGGACCCTGAAGAGGCATCCAGCGGAAAGTCTTCCAGGCTTGTTTCAATGATCACACCGGCATTGGATATCTGGGGCCAGGTTACAGGAATGCCGATCCAACGGTCTCGTGTACCCCACCGACCCGGGCCGATCAATATGTATTTTCTTTTTTGAGCAATCATTTCGGCATTAAGGCTATCAACTTCTTTAGCAATCTCAACGGTTTTAGCCTTATCAAAAGCAGCCGGTTCTATATAGATCACGTCTTCGATATCTTCAATGATCCCATTTCCCATTCCCTTTTCGGAATACATAATGATACTGTCCTTCTTGATCTTGTCAAGGCTAACATTATAATCGGAGGCATGGCCGAGAAGCGGTTTAATTTGCAGCAAGTAGAAAGATGCAGCCCCACTATTATCCTTATTCAGGTCCACGGCAAATTCGATTTCCACAGGGGAGCCCATCGCTTCCTTTACTATATCCAGTACCACTTCAATGGTTTTTGACAGGGGGATATAGTTATATTTGAGAATATTTGCAAAGTTTACAATCCTGGGGCCGTTATGTGTCAAGCCCGGTATGATCTGGTTGTTATCAAGATTGTAGACCGATGCACAGTGCTTCAGGGTTCCATGCTTTTCTGACTCAGCAATATCAAGCCTCGCAAGCCCTGCAGTGTCACCTTCCAGCAGGTTTGGCTGGGTTTTATCCATATCAACAGCAAAAAACTTCACCTGGGAATTCAGGTATTGGTCTTTTGAACTGTTGATATCGATTTCCGGATATTGGGGAGAAAACCGGTATGCCTTTTCTCCCTCAACAACATATTTCCCAAGTCCGACAGCAGCTATCGCAAAACCTTCTTCCGGCTTCATATGTGAGACCGGGTAGTAGTTATAAGATTGTGCCACGCCACTAATATGGGGATAAAAATAACTGCCATATTGATTCCCAACCACTTCCTGCAGGACCACAGCCATTTTTTCCTCATCAATTTTATAATTGATGGCCTCCACATACGCACGTGCAGTTTCTGAATACACACTTGCATATACGAGTTTGATGGCATCCATGAGCTGTTGCAGTCGTATTTTAGGATCCGAATGGTTATTGGGTAAAATATAGGTCTCGAATATCCCGGCAAAAGGCTGGATCAATGAATCTTCGAATAAGCCTGAAGACCTTACAGCTATCGGTTTACGGATATCTCCCAGCACCAGCTTCAGCCTTTTTGCCATAGTTTCGGTGAGCGGAGCTTTCAGGAAGGCCTTTTTGATCTTAGTATAGTTCTTCTCCGATAGAATCAGGTCCTTCAAACCATTTCTATCCATGAAATATTCAAACTCTTCTGTACCGATCATCAAGGTTTTAGGTGCCTTGATATGGATATGCGGAATATGCTGACTGAAATCTAAATTGTAGATCAATGTATTGATAAAGGCAATTCCCCGGCCTTTGCCACCCAGAGAACCTTCTGAGAGGGCAACAATATTCGACTCATCGGATATGGCTGCTTTTTCAAATGGGATGATCTTTCCTTTGTCCTGTTCATTCCTGAACCTGGAAATGATCTCCAGCATGTAGTTCCGGATCTTCTGCGGGCTAATGAAATCGCTTACTTTATGCGGACTCAGTATCTTTGCAGCCTGGATTTCACCTCTGGCCATCAACCACAATGAAAAATGGTCCTTTTTTGCATGGTGGAGCAAGGATTCATCTGGGATTTTTTCCAGTTGTTTTTCGAACTCTTTCAGGGAGCGGGCTATACCGATGACCTTTCCCTTCTCATTGCGGTAAATAAAATTCCCGAACCCAAGGTAATGGGTAATAAAGCTTTTAAAATCCTGTGAGAGGCTTTCCGAGTTTTTATTTATAAAGGTAGATTGCAGCCCAAATGCTTTCTTGATGTTTGCCTCATCGGCCGACTGTATGATGGTTGGCAGGTCGTCCCTGATATTTTCCCTCACATATTTTACAAGCTTTAAACCGGCCTCATTATCCTCCTTATCATTCCGGAGAAATTTCACATCAGTGATAAGGCAAAGCAAGTAATCCCGGTACTTATCGATGATCTCTATAGCCTCTTCATAATTTGAGACAAGTAATATCTTGGGCCTGGCCCTGAGTTTCAGCACCTTGTATAATTCATCCGTACTAACATCATCGATGATGCGCTTGGTTTGCTCCAGCACGATATTATATAGCATTGGAAGATAACGGGAATAATACTGTGGTGAATCTTCCACCAGAAGGATCACCCTGACCATCCCGATATCGGTATCGTTTTCGATATTGATGCGGTCTTCTACAAGCTTGATCATGGCAAAGAACACCTGGGATTCACCATTCCAGACAAACACTTTATCAATATGCCTGGTTGCTGTTTTTCTTCGCTTTACATATTCAATGTCGCTGTTGTTATTCAGCAATAAGAAAACCGGGATATAAGGATATTCATTCTTGATTTGACAGCTCAGGCCGATGGGTGATTTTTTGTCGGCCCCCATCATCAGTATTACCAGGTCGAAGTGCTTCGACTGTAACTGCTCCATGGCCTCCTTTTCATTCGACACACCCGTGATCCTGGGGATGGAAGTCAGGTTAAGCTGGTGATATTCGCCCAAAACATGTTCTGAGAAACGCCCTTCTTTTTCAATGCTGTATGCATCATAAAGTGTTGCAACAAGCAGTATCTCCCTTACCTTGAAAGGCATCAGGTCGTGGTATATGTCGCGATCGTAATTGCTCTTATTTAAGAATTTCTGTAGCAGTTGTCTGCTGTGAACCCTGGGAATCTGTGAAGCTGTTTCAGCATCACCATCCAGGATCTGTGTTTTTTCTTTCTTCAGCAATGATTCTCCTTTCACGCTGTTCAGGAAACCGGCTACCAGGTTTGCCAGGTTATTAATAAGGTGCCTTTCCTCGGTCATGAAAGGACCTTCAACGAGGTCTGGAAATTCGCGCAGGTAAAATATCTCGATGCTTCCTTTAATGCCATCGATAGTTTCAAAGACCTGCTTCTGCACCCAGCTTGTGGGCATGAAGTTCTGGCTGGTGAATTCAAGATCACCAAA
>JAGLYE010000048.1 GCA_023132505.1 Bacteroidales bacterium
AACTCAAAAAAATGATGAGTCCGGGCGGAGTTAAAGCACAACTAATTTAACCAATCGCATCCACCGTCCGCGTGTTGCCGTAGCTTTAGCGGATACACAAGATTTATCAAAGGCGAAAAACTCAAAACTTAAAACTAACTCAAAACTCAACACTCAACACTTAGAATAATGGAAGACCTTGAAAGGATTATCGACCTTGACAACGAAATCATTGCCAGGCTTATTGAATCTATCCTGCAGGAACGGAAGATCCCTCATATCCTGAGGACTTATCATGATTCTGCCTATGATGGGTTGTGGGCCTATCAGCAAGGATGGGGATTTATTGAAGCCTCGCCTGAATACCGGGACGATATCCAGAAGATATATGATGAGGTAAAAAGCCAGCAAAGCTGATCTTTCAGATCAATACGGTTTTCCATCCTCCCCTATCATCGGCACAAACCTCACAGGGATTACATCCTTCTGGATCAATTTTCCTTCTTGCTTTATTAAGAGTATGAGTTCCTGGGAATATTTATTACCCGTTGGAATGATCATACGCCCCCCCTCAGAAAGTTGATATTCCAGTGCTGACGGAATGTGTGTTGGGGCACATGTTACGATGATGGCATCGAAAGGTGCGTGCTCGGGCCAACCCTCATAGCCATCACCATGCTTTAAAATAACATTATCATAACCAAGGTCCTTCAACAATGTTCGGGAAGTTTTGTATAAGGATTCAAATATCTCAATGCTGAATACAGAATCACATATCTCGGCAAGGATGGCTGCCTGGTATCCGGAACCCGTTCCTACTTCCAAAACCTTATCCCAGCTGTCGAGGTCTAGCTGATCTGTCATCAAGGCAACGATATAAGGTTGGGATATCGTTTGTCCATCACCTATTGGCAGGGGATAATCGCCATATGCAGCATGCTCATATCCATTTGGAACAAAGTGGTGGCGTTCTACCCTTTTCATGGCTCCAAGCACTTTCTTATCACGGATCCCGCGGGCCTCGATCTGCTTCCTCACCATTTCCATCCGCATATGCAGGTAGTTTTCTTTCATCTTATCCTGTGAATATGAACAACCGGCAATGAAAAACAAAACCACTAAGGCAATACCTGGCAGCCTTTTGTAAATACAGGAAGACATCATACATCATTTTGCCCTAAGTTAATTAAAGTAGACACCGGAAGCAAATGAAAGCAAAAAAAAGACCGCAATAAAAATTGCGGCCCATGCTATTACTTTCTTAATTTTTCTATTTTCCAAGCACTTCAGATACCAGTTGTGCTGCATCTTCGAGCAATATTGCTGAACGCACTTTCAGGCCTGATTTATCGATCAATTCCTTGCCCTCTTCGGCATTTGTCCCTTGCAGCCTGACAATGATCGGCACTTTGATCTCCCCTATATTATTATAGGCATCTACCACCCCCTGGGCTACCCTGTCGCAGCGAACGATCCCTCCAAAAATATTAACAAGGATGGCCTCAACATTCGAATCTTTCAGGATGATCCTGAAGGCTTCTTCCACACGCTTTGCACTGGCAGTACCTCCAACATCAAGAAAATTGGCTGGATTGGCACCTGATAACTTGATAATATCCATGGTAGCCATTGCAAGGCCCGCACCATTAACCATGCAGCCGACATTACCATCGAGTTTTACATAGCTGAGGTCAAACTGGCTTGCTTCCACCTCAATAGGATCTTCCTCGAAAATATCACGCATTTCTTCGATATCAGGATGGCGGAATAAAGCATTATTATCGATCACCACTTTGGAATCAGCAGCGAATATCCGGTTGTCGGATGTTTTCATCACAGGGTTGATCTCAAAAAGAGAAGCATCACTGCCAGCATATGCTTTGTAAAGGGCACTGACAAATTTCACCATATTTTTATAAGCATCTCCGGAAAGCCCGAGATTAAAGGCCACCTTCCGGCACTGAAAACCCTGCAGGCCCACCCTTGGATCTATCACCTCCGTGAAGATCTCATCAGGTGTCTCTTCTGCAACTTGTTCGATATTCATACCACCACGGGGAGAATACATGATCATATTCCTTCCAAGGTCCCTGTTAAGCAGAATGCTCATATAGAATTCCTGCGGCTCCGATTCACCCGGATAGAAAATATTTTGTTCGATCAGCACCTTATGAACTTTCTTGCCCTGCGGGCCTGTTTGAGGGGTAACTAATTGCATTCCAAGAATCTGATCAGCATACTGTTTAACCTCATCCAGTGACTTGGCTATCTTCACACCACCACCTTTTCCACGTCCGCCTGCATGGATCTGTGCTTTTACAGCAAATTTATCCATACCGGTTTCATTCAGGATATCTTTGGCCATTTCGAGTGCCTGCCCAGGAGACTCTGCTACATAACCCAAGGGCACAGCAACACCATATTTCTTTAAAATAGACTTTCCCTGATATTCATGTAAATTCATAGGTCAAAATTTGAATGATGGACAAAAATAGCATTTTTCTATTTATGCCGGCCCACCCAAGCCATGAAATTTTCAAACCTGGGCAATACCATTTATAAGTGATGCAGGAGGCAAGTTTTGCAACAAAGTACTATGTTAAAAAAGATTATCTTTGCAGCTCAAATCCGGTATGGATGATACATGCTGAAAATATTCACAAAACATATGGTACGCTTGAAGTTCTGAGGGGAATCTCACTGGATATCCAAAAGGGCGAGATCGTATCTGTTATCGGGGCATCAGGAGCAGGAAAATCAACACTCTTACATATCCTCGGCACCCTTGATAAAGCTGAACAGGGCAAGGTCATTATCAATGGTCATGAAATTGCTGCGATGAATGAAAAAAAGCTGTCGGCCTTCAGAAACAAGGAGATTGGCTTTGTTTTTCAATTCCATCATCTTCTCCCGGAATTCACAGCGCTTGAAAATGTTTGCATTCCGGCTTATATTGCCGGTGACTCAAAGAAAGCAGCCATCGAAAAGGCCCAACAGCTTTTGGAGTTTCTTGGTTTAACTGACAGAATGGACCATAAACCATCTGCCTTGTCGGGAGGAGAACAGCAGCGTGTTGCAGTGGCAAGGGCCCTGGTTAACAAACCGGCCGTAATCCTTGCCGATGAACCGTCGGGCAACCTTGACTCCAGCAGTTCCATCGAGCTACACGAATTATTTTTCAATCTGCGGGATGAATTCAGGCAAACATTTGTCATCGTTACCCACAACCTGGAACTTGCCGAAATGGCCGACCGCCAGCTGCATATAATAGATGGTATCATCAACAATCTTTAGGGCCTGAAATCTGCAATATAATTTAATATTAGACGTTTTAAAGAGTTGGACAAGAAAAGTTGGAATCGGATCATTTTAAAGAATGCATAAAAAGATTTACACCCTCACAAAATTGCTGTTGTTTACAGCTTTTTTTATTTCGTTCATCCCCGCACATACCCAGGGGGTTGATGAACAATACCGCCAAACTATCGAATCTGCTGACAGCTACTACAAGCAGAGCGACTACCTGAACGCAAAAGCCTCCTACCAGGTAGCTTCTCAACTCAAACCTGATGAGCAGTACCCAAAAGACAGGTTAAAAGAATCGATCAGGCTGTTACGTATTCAGATGGAGGAAATGGCAGTTTTCAACGAAAAAGTAGAATATGCTGATCAACTCTACCAAGAGCAATCCTGGGATAATGCTATCCTGGCATACGAGGAAGCCAGTAAGCTCATGCCTTCTCAGGAGTACCCCGGACAACAGATCGTTCTGATCAGGAATATAATCGCTGATGAGACAGAAAATGAGGCAAGCTATGCCAGCTTGATCAGACAGGGAGATGATTTGTTTACAACAAAAGATTATGCTGAAGCAATTAAAATATACGATCAAGCATCAGCGATCTATCCGGGCCGGCCGGAAGTAAAGGAAAAGATTAATGCCGGGAATACAAAACTGTCTGAGATTGCGGCCCAGCAATCAGGATACGAAAAGGCCATCAGCGAAGCTGAAATGTACCATGCACGTAAGGATTATGAAAATGAATTATTTGCATACCAGAAAGCAGTTGAGTTAAAGCCGGAAGACCCGATGCCGCAGATTAAGATCCGCGAGCTGAATGAATTCCTTAGAAAATACGAGGCTTATAATAAATTCGTTTCCGAAGGAGATGAGTTGTATATTTCACAGCAGTTCGCAAATGCGAAAACTAAATATGAAAAAGCCCTGGAGATCCTTCCGGGCGAAAACTATCCCAGGGAGATCATCAGTAAGATCAACACAGCCCTTTCAGAGAAAACGGAGCGTGACAAAGCTGCTTACGACGAGGCTATTGCCCAGGCCGACAACCTTTACAGCCAGGAAGATTACCAGGCTGCCATGATCGCATATTCTGACGCCCTGCGTTTCTGGCCCGATGGCGGTCATGCCAAACAACGCCTCGGAAGCATCAGTGAGATCATGGCCCTTAAAAAGGCCCAGGAGGAAGCTTATGCCAATGCCATTACGCTTGCCGATAAATTATTTGCCAATAAAGAATATATAACAGCAAAAGCAGAATACCGTAAGGCTGCCGATATCAATCCCTTTGAGCAATATCCAAAGGTGAGGATCGATGAAATCGATTTTATCCTGGCTGAGATACAAAATAAACTTGATCAATATGAAAGCGTGATACTGGGAGCCGACAAGCTTTTCAATGTTGGTGACTATGCGGAGGCGCGAATACAATACCTGAAAGCACAAGGGATCTTTAGCGAAAGGTCATATCCCGAAGACCAGATAAAGATGATCGATAATATCCTGGGCAAGGAAAAGGCCACCATGGAAGCCTACCTTGCCGCCATTGCCCGTGGTGATGAACATTTCACAAACAGGGAGTGGGAAGATGCCAAAGTTGATTATGTGGAAGCCAATGACCTGATACCTGAAGAACAATATCCGAAAGATAAGATAACAGAGATCAATAACATCCTTGCCAAACTACAGGCGGATCAGGAAACATACAGACTGGCGCTTAAAACCGCCGACCAGCTTTTTACAGACAAACAATATACTGCAGCCCTGCTGGAATACCGAAAAGCAGCTGACATTTTCCGGGAGGAAACATATCCCCGTCAACAGATAGAGGAGATCGACCGCCTGCTGGGAGAAGAGCAAAGGCTTGCACAGCTTGAAGCAAATTATAATGAAGCTATTGCAAATGCTGAAGCAAAGTTTTCAGAACAGGACTATGCTGAAGCCCGGGCAGCTTTTGAGCTTGCACTCACATTCAAGCCCGATGAAAGCTACCCCGGTGAAAAGATCGCTGAAATTGATGATATCCTTTCTGAACAGGCAAGATTGCAAGGCATAGAGGTCAGTTATTCAGAGGCAATAAGCGCTGCTGACGGCTTTTTCACCGGCAAACAGTATGCAGAAGCCAGGGCGGAATACACACGTGCCTCCGGGCTTAAACCCATGGAGGAATATCCCCTGGGCAAGATCAGCGAGATTAACGCAATACTTACTCAGATAACAGCACAGCAAGCTACTGACAATGCCTATTATACAACTATCCTTGAAGCCGATGGTCTTCTGGCGGCATCAGATTATCTGAATGCAAAATCCTCTTACCTTGAAGCAAGTGAAATAAAACCAGGTGAAAGCTATCCTAAAGATAAGATCACGGAAATTGATGGTATCCTTGCTGAACAAGCCCGAATGGCCAAGCTAAGCGAACAATACCAGATCGCAATCCATACTGCTGACGCATATTACAAAGAACTCCAATATGAAGAAGCCCGTGGAGCTTATGTACGCGCACAGAGTATTAAAGCTGACGAAACTTATCCTGCTGAACGTATCGCCACTATCGACAACATACTTGCAAACCTTGAGGCACAACGCCTGATTGATGAAGGTTATGCCAATGCCATTGCATTGGGTGATAACCACCTCGCCAATAAAGAATATGGTGAAGCCAAGGCTGAATACCGGAAAGCAGTAGAGTTCAAAGCAAATGAGCGGTACCCAATAGATAAAATTGCGGAAATCGATGGTATCCTCGCTGAGCAGGCCAGACTGCAAGAAATTGAAGAAATGTACATTACAGCTATTGCCAATGCCGACGGATTCTTTAACAATGAGCAATATACAGAAGCAAGTACAGCCTACCAGGAAGCCTTAGCCGTAAAACCGGAAGATGTTTATGCCCTTGGAAAGGTTTCTGAAATTGACGGTATCCTTGGAGAATTAACACGCCTGCAGGAAATTGAAGATAGCTATAACAATGCTATCAGCACCGCAGATGCAGCTTTCAATGCAGGGAATTACCAATCTGCACAAGATGCCTATACTACAGCACTAGCAATTAAACCCCAGGAACAATACCCTGCAGACAAGATCAAGGAAATTGAAGGCTTACTCAACGAACAAGCGAGACTACTGTCCATCGAAACACAATACAATAAAGCCGTATCCGCAGCCGACTCCCTTTTTAATTTAAAGGATTATGACGGAGCTTTGACTGGCTACAATCAAGCGCTTGAGATCAAGGCCGGTGAATCATATCCGCAACAAAAGATCGATGATATCAATAGTATCCTGGAGGAAATTGCAAGGCAAAAAACCATCGACGAAAATTACGCCCAGGCCATCAGCAATGCAGATGAATCTCTTGACAGGAATGCATACCTCGAGGCCTTGCTGGAATATGAAAAGGCCGCCGGGATCAAGCCTGAAGAAACCTACCCCAAGGAAAAGATCGCAGAGATCAACAGCAAGCTTTCAGAACTTGAAACAGAGAAGGAAAAAGCCTATAATACTGCCATTGCCCAGGCCGACAGCTATTATGATATGGGCAACTACCGCAATGCAAAAGGTGCCTATCAGACCGCAGTAAATATCAAGCCAGATGAAAGCTATGCACGGGAAAGGCTCGATGAAGTGAGCGTTCTCTATATGGCAGAACTGGAATCGCTGAAAGTGGAATACCGGAAAGTGGTTGCGGAAGCTGATAACTACTTCAGGGGAAAGATCTATGACGGAGCTATTGAAAATTACCGGATTGCAGCAGATATCCTTCCTGACGAGACATATCCGGGCAAGATGATATCCCGGATCACCAAGATCATCAACGACAATGCCATCACCGATGTGAATAAACTGGCTCAGATCATTCCTAATAATACAGACCGGAGGTTCAGTTTTAGTTCAATTCCTGCGAATGTCAGAAAAGAGAATTATATACTCATCAAGGCCAGGAATGTGAGCGATCATGACTTCAAGATGTTTGTGAACTTCGGAAAGGACAACAGTAAGAATGGTGGAGTTGTACTTCAGGTGCCAAAAGGTGAAATAACCCGGGATTACATCATCCGTATCGGTGCCTTGTACAAATGGTTCAGTGAAGACAATAACTGGCTGGGCATTTATCCTGAAGGAGGTGATATAGAGGTAGCTCTTATCCGCATTTCAAAATCTGACTAGCATGGAAAAATACTTTAACAAATACAGGAAGAACACGATTGGTCATGACCTTGAGTTCAAGACACCATACGGCTTGCAAAAGCTGATATATGCTGACTGGATCGCCAGTGGCAGGTTGTATGGCCCCATTGAGGACAAGATCAGGGATACCTTCGGGCCATGGGTTGGCAATACCCATACCGAGACAAGTGAAACAGGCAGCCTGATGACCAAGGCCTATCACTATGCCCATAAGCTCATTAAGCAGCATGTAAATGCCAATGAAGATGATGTGATCATCACAACCGGCTTTGGCATGACTGCCGCAGTGGTAAAATTTCAGCGAATCCTGGGAATGAAACAATGTGGATTTCTTACCGGCTCCGGTTGCCTGCAGGAAAAAGAAAGGCCAGTTGTTTTTGTCACACATATGGAACACCATTCAAATCATACATCATGGTTTGAGACCATGGCCGATGTGGTTCAGCTGCAACCCGACAAAGACTTGCTGATCGACCTGGATGAACTTCGTGCCCAGCTTGAAAAATATAAGGACAGGGAGGTGAAGATTGGTGCCTTTACGGCCTGCTCCAATGTAACCGGCATCGAAACCCCGATACATACCATGGCAAAGATCATGCATGAGTATGAAGGGTATTGTTTTGTAGATTATGCCGCCTCAGCACCGTATGTGGATATCAATATGCACCCAAATGATCCACTTGAAAAATTGGATGCCATCCTGTTCTCGCCACATAAATTCCTTGGTGGCCCGGGAAGCTCAGGTGTATTGATCTTTTGTAAAAGCCTGTATAAAAACCACACCCCTGACCAGCCGGGCGGAGGCACCGTAGACTGGACGAACCCATGGGGTGAATATAAATACATTGATGATATTGAAGCCCGTGAAGATGGCGGAACACCGGGTTTCCTGCAAGCGATCAGGACTGCCCTTTCCATTAAGCTGAAGGAACAGATCGGCACTGCAAATATGCGCAATCGGGAGCAGGAATTGGTCAACATCACATTTGAGAAATTCAGTGAGATCCCGGGTCTGCATATACTTGCCAACAATGTAAAAGAAAGACTTGGAATAATCTCCTTTTATCTCCTCAACATTCATTTCAACCTGGTGGTGAAACTCTTAAACGACCGCTGGGGCATACAGGTACGTGGCGGATGTGCCTGTGCCGGCACCTATGGACACTTCCTGCTGGATGTAAGCCATGAAAGATCAAAACATATCACCGACCTGATCAGCCATGGCGACCTCTCGGAAAAGCCCGGCTGGATACGGGTTTCTCTTCACCCTACCATGACCAACGAAGAATTGGATATCATCGTAGACGCCCTGAAACAAATCAGCAAACACCATAAGGAATGGGCCAAAGATTACGTGTATAACATCCATATTAATGAGTTCAGGCATAAGGATGAAGCGGAAGATAAAACCGGACAGGTGGTGCCCTGGTTTGAACTTGACTGACACCACAGTAGTCCAGCTGGAGTACATAGTGCCTAGTGCCTAGTGGAAATTGGAAGTGAATAAATATTATTTAAAGAATTAACTCCGAACTCCGAACTCCGAAC
>JAGLYE010000049.1 GCA_023132505.1 Bacteroidales bacterium
CCGAATCGGCCGAAAGGTTCAAAAAGCTGTTCAGGATGGTTCCCGATCTGCTTGTTCATGACCTCCACCCTGATTATTTGTCGAGCCGCTATGCAAAAGAATCCGGCATTTCTACACTTGCGGTGCAGCATCATCATGCACATATTGCCTCCTGTATGGCTGAATATGGCCTCGATGAAAAAGTAATCGGCATCAGTTTTGATGGTGTAGGTCTCGGTACTGACAACAATATCTGGGGAGGGGAATTCATGATATGTGACCTCACCGATTTTGAAAGGGAAACCTGGTTTGACTACCTGCCTATGCCCGGTGGTGATATGGCAACCAAAGAACCCTGGAGGATGGCACTTTCATATATTATAAAGGCATATGGCAATGATTACGAAGGTCTTAATCTTCCCTTCCTTAAAGAGATACCGGAAGAAGCCATATTAATTGTCAGGCAGGCAATTGAGCTTGGAATAAATACACCGCTGACCTCCAGTGCAGGCAGGCTTTTCGATGCTGCAGCGGCACTTTGCGGCCTGTGCAACTATGCAAGTTTCCATGCCGAAGCACCCATGCGACTCGAAAGTATCATTGATCCGGAGGAAACCGGATATTATCCCTTTGCTGTCGGAAAAACCATTGATACCATGGATATAATCAGGGGTATCTGCAGTGATATTGGACTCAATATTCCTGTTCCGAAGATCGCTGCAAAATTCCATAATTCAGTGATTAATATTATTTTTGCTGCTTCTGACAAGATCACAGCCGGATCGGGTATCAGAAAAGTTGTATTATCCGGTGGCAGCTTTCAGAATAAGTACATCCTTGAGAAAGTTGAGCACGGGCTTGCTGAAAGGGGATATAGCTGTTACACCCCGGCAGAGGTGCCGGCCAATGACGGAGGCATAGCTCTGGGACAACTGGCTATCGCGGCAGCGAGAAGAAAAAAAGGATTAATATAAACAAAAGATAAGATGTGCCTTAGCATACCAGCAAAAATAGATTCAATCGATGGCGACATGGCCATAGTCAATGTGGGCAGCGTTACATATAAAGCAAGCCTCCAACTCCTCGAAGATGTAAAGGTGGGCGATTATATTCTGTTGCATACAGGCTTTGCCATACAAAAGATCAGTGAAGAGGAAGCGGCTGAAACCCTGAAAATCTTTGAAGAGTTTGAGGACCTGAACAAGCAACTGGATGAAGAAGAAAAGGAGTCTGGAAAAAGGATCGTTTAGATATCCGAACTCCAAACTCCAAACTCCGAACTCCGAACTCCGAACTTTAGACATTCATGATAAAATACATAGACGAATACCGCGATAAAAATCTTGTGCTCAGGATTGCCAACGAGATCAGGAGGATTTCCAGCCGTCCTTTTAGATTCATGGAAGTTTGTGGTGGGCATACCATGGCTATCCAGAAATTCGGAATCCCTTCCCTGCTGCCTGAAAATATTCAATTATTATCCGGACCGGGATGTCCTGTTTGCGTTACCGGCAGGAAGTTTATTGATACTGCCATTGCCTTTGCCAGGCGCGAAGATGTGATCATTACTACCTATGGAGACCTTATCAGGGTGCCCGGTTCAACATCAACCCTGGATGCCGAGCGCGGGAAAGGACATGATATCAGGATGGTGTACTCAATTCTGGATGCCCTGGAAATTGCCAACGATAATCCTGACAAGAAAGTGATATTCCTTGGTATAGGGTTTGAAACCACCACGCCATCCAGTGCTGCGGGAGTGGTGAATGCCATAAACATGGGACTTGATAATTTCTATCTGTACAGTTCCCATAAGGTGATGCCGCCGGCCATGACAGCGTTGATCAATGAAGGTGTAAAGATCGACGGCTATATTGCACCCGGTCATGTCAGCACTATCACCGGCACATCCATTTATGATGATATACCCCTAAAATATAATCTGGGATGCGTGGTCTCCGGCTTCGAACCGGTCGACCTGATGCAAACAATACTTATGCTGACCAGGCAAATGGAAAATGATGACGCCAAAGTCGAAATTCAATATAAACGTGCTGTCGTCCCTGAAGGGAACGTTAAGGCCCGGAAGCTGGTAGATGAGGTTTTTGAGGCATGTGACGATTGGTGGCGGGGTCTTGGATTACTGAAGGACAGTGGGCTGCAGCTCAGGTCAGCTTATAGCCATCTGGATGCTGAAAAGGCAATACCGGTAGAAGTAGAAAAGACCAGGGAAGACACAGGATGTATATGCGGGGAGATCCTAAAAGGGTTGAAATCGCCCGGCGATTGTAAATTATTCGGTAAAGCATGCACACCAAACGATCCTGTCGGGGCATGCATGGTATCAAATGAGGGTGCCTGTCATGCGTGGTTCCGCTATCGGGGAAGTGCCTAGTGCCTAGTGCCCTAGTTGCTAGTGCCTAATTGAAGTATGTATTGAATTAATTAAAAATTAAAATTAAAACTAAAAATTACAATTCATGGCGGGAAATAACAGCAGAATATTATTGGGGCATGGTAGCGGAGGGTCGCTCACACATGAGCTTATAGATAATTTGTTTGTTAAGCACTTTAACAATCCTGAGCTTGACAAGCAAACTGATGCGGCCTTGCTGAAGATCCCGCATAAGCAATTGGCATTTACCACTGATGCTTTTGTGGTAGATCCTATCTTTTTCCCCGGCGGGGATATTGGCAAGCTGGCAATATGTGGTACGGTCAATGATATAGCAGTTTCGGGAGCAAAACCATTGTATCTCAGTGCAGCCTTCATCATCGAAGAAGGTTTTCCCATGGAAGACCTGGAGCGCATCGTGATATCAATGGCAGAGGAAGCAAAAAAGGCAGGTGTAAGTATAGTAACCGGCGACACCAAGGTGGTGAACAAGGACAAGTGCGACAAGGTTTTTATCACCACAACAGGCATTGGGGCCCTTGAAGAAAAATATGTCAAC
This sequence comes from Bacteroidales bacterium, assembly GCA_023132505.1. Taxonomy (GTDB): domain Bacteria; phylum Bacteroidota; class Bacteroidia; order Bacteroidales; family B18-G4; genus B18-G4. The sequence goes on from JAGLYE010000049.1 coordinate 2,934, forward strand.
ATCAGCGAAGGAAATGAGATCAGGCCTGGAGACAAGATCCTCATCAATGGAAGCATTGGTGACCACGGCATGGCCATCATGAGTGCCCGGAATGAATTGAAGTTGTCAGCCCCCCTCCTCTCCGACTGCGCATCTTTAAACGGATTAATTGCGAATATTACAAAGGCATCAGACAAAGTACATTTTATGCGTGACGCAACCCGGGGCGGTCTGGCCACTGTGATCTCTGAACTTAGCACAAACAGAAGCTATGGCATCAACATTGATGAGGAACAATTGCTCATTGATGAGGCCGTGCGGGGCATGTGTGAACTGCTGGGGTTTGACCCCATGTATGTGGCAAATGAAGGTAAAGTTGTGGTAGTAGTAGCCGGAGAAGATGCAGAGATAGTCTTAAAAGCTATGCAAAAACATGAATTCGGAGAGGATTCACGTATCATTGGAGAATTTGTGGGTGATCATCCCGGAAAGGCCTGGCTGAATACCATAATTGGAGGAAACCGTATTATCGATATGCTTGCCGGAGAACAACTGCCAAGAATCTGCTAAAATATTAACAGTAAAAGACCATGCTGTTTTATCTTCTTTATTGGCAACCGTTGATTAATAACCGTATTCTGAGTAAAACTTCCTGACCGCCGTATCCAGGTTTTCAAATACTACATAATGATTCTTACAACCATTACGTGAGCATATGCTTACCTTTCCGCCAATACTACAGGTAAAAGATACAATAGGCGCATTGCATACCTCGCATTCAAGGGAACGGGCAAGGTTTTCTTTGCAATGCGGGCAAAAGAACTCCACCACATCTCCCTCAGGTATCGCGTGTTCTGAGGTATAGTTGTAATCGCCATAAATTGAGCTTAACCAGATATTTCCCTCTTTATCGTCAGATGTTTTTATGTTCAGTTTGATGGCTTTCCTGTTATTGATAAGGTGAGAATCGTCCATTAATACTTCTCCACACTTTGGGCATTTTAATGTTAATGATACTTTTTTTGGCATATTCCCTCCAATGATAAGATTTGATGAATAATTGATTTTCTTTCTTCTCCAAGATACATAATTTTAAAATATAAATCAAATATTTAAAATTTTTTTGATAAATCCTAATATAATAACGAAGTTCTCTGCCGCTGGCAACGAGATTCCTTAAAGGCAGATTGTTTTTTCAATACGCCCGCAGTACGGGGATCTGGCCCGGTGATCCCCCCGAGTACTCGGGGGATCAATTCGACTTTAAATTTTCAATTTACTTCGTTCTTGAAAATTTAGTCTCATTGATTTAATTAATTTTGCCAAATAAAGTATAGGAAATGCATGAGCTATCGATAGCAATGAATATTGTTGAGATTGTGGAGGAACAGTTTGGAAAAGAAGATAACTCTCCCATTTCCGAGATGGAATTAGATATTGGTGCTGCCTCTGGGGTAGTTATTGAGGCCTTGCGTTTTGCACTTGAAGAAGCTGTTAAATCAAGTATCCTTAATAATACCCGGATTATAATCAACGAGATTCCCGCCAAGTCGAAATGCCTTTCGTGCGCGCATGAATTTGTGCCGGAAGATATCATCTCACCCTGCCCCAGCTGCGGCTATTTATATGCGGATGTGATCAGCGGGAAGGAGATGCTGATACGGAGGATCAGGTATTATTCGGGTACAGGGGGCAGGGTTCAGGGTTCAGGGGGGAGATTCTTGAACCTTGGGTCGGTCAGTAAAGATATAATTCGGGTTATTAAAACCAGCAAAGGAACTTAATAAGTAACAAGCAAAACAACATACTATGTGCGGAACTTGCGGATGCGGACAGGAAGAAGAGGTCAGAATCACTAAACCGGGTGATAAGCAACAGCATGATCATATACATGCCCACGAGCATGAGCATGACGGGGATAAACATTCCCATGCCCATACTCATACTCACAGTCACGAGGGCGGGCATGAACATCACCATCACGAAGGTGATCACGGGCACCACCATCATCACCAGCATGAAAAGGAAATTCTTCTGGAACAGGACATACTTCATAAAAATAGCCTTCTCGCAGAAAGGAACAGGGGATTCTTTGAAGCCAGGAACATCCGGGTCATCAACCTGGTTAGTTCTCCCGGTTCAGGAAAAACAACTTTGCTCGAAAAGACCATTACCGACCTGAAAGGCGACATCCCCTTTTTCATTGTAGAAGGCGACCAGCAAACCATGAACGATGCGGAAAGGATAGAAGCAACAGGTGCCCCCGTAGTACAGATAAATACCGGAAGCGGATGCCACCTTGATGCATCGATGGTAAACAGAGCAGTAAAAGAACTGGATATAATTGAAAATTCCATATTGATGATCGAGAATGTAGGAAACCTGATCTGTCCTGCAATGTTCGACCTCGGAGAATCATACAGGGTAGTCATTATCAGTGTAACCGAAGGGGATGACAAACCCATCAAATACCCTGATATGTTCCGCTCCTCCGACATTTGCATCATCAACAAAACCGACCTCCTCCCCTATGTCGATTTTGATGTGGCAAAAGCAAAAGATTACGCCCTGAGGGTGAACCATCACCTGAAATTCTTTGAACTGTCAGCAAAAAGCGGGGAAGGCACTGATGCCTGGTACGCCTGGCTAAAGAAGATAATGTAGAGCTTCATTATGAAAATGGAATTCACTCCCATAGGGACCATCAGGACACCTTATGAAGATCTCGCTCCTTTCAGGCCGGACCCGAAAGCTAAAGGTGAATTCTCAATCATCATCGATGAACAATACCAATCTGCCCTACAGGGCCTCGAAGAATTCAGTCATATTATTATCCTGTTCTATTTCGACCGTACAAAGAAAACCAACATTATTGTTCACCCGCCTCACATGCATGGCAGGGAAACCGGCCTTTTTTCGAGCAGATCCCCCAACCGCATCAATAAGATCGGCATGAACATTGTAAAAATCCATAGCATTGAGAATAATGTGATCACTACTTCTCCCATGGATGTCCTGAATGGCACTCCCCTGCTCGATATCAAGCCCTATGTACCCGATCTCGACTGCTATCCCGAAGCTTCAAGGGGTCATACATCCTGATTTTTTCAACGAAAAACACTTATTTTTTCTAATATCCAGCTTTATGAATGTTATTTATTAACAATGTGAAATAATTAACATTTTTCTTGCATTAAAGAAATACGCCATATATTTTTGCATTGTTAGAGCAATAACAGCACCCAATTAAAAATCCTTATGAAACATTTACCGCACAAAACAATTGAAAGGCTCAGCCAGTACAGGAGGGCCCTGCTGCTATGCCATGCAAAAGGTATGACACATATCTATTCGCACGAAATTGCTAAGATACAACACATCACAGCTGTGCAGGTCAGGCGTGACATCATGCTGATCGGTTATACCGGCACTTTACGCAAAGGATACAATGTAAAAGAGCTGATCGATCTGATCGGGCAGATCATCGACAGTGTGGAGGGTATTAATGTTTGCGTTGCCGGGATAGGAAACCTTGGCCGGGCCATCACCAATTACTTCAGTGGCAAACGCACCAAGCTATCGATCGTGGCGGTTTTCGACGTCGACAAAAGCAAAATAGGAAAGAAATATCATGGGATAGAGTGTTATGCTATTGAAGAGATGGCCAGGGTCATCAAGGATAAAAAAATAGAGATCGGGATTATAACGGTCCCGGCGGAAGATGCCCCCGCCATTTCAGAGATGATGGTAAAAGCAAAGATCAAAGGCATCCTCAATTATACCCCAAAACCTGTAAATGTTCCAAGTGAAGTATACCTGGAAGAATACGATATGATCACATCACTGGAGAAAGTGGCATTTTTTGTTAAAACCGACTAATCAAATATGAATAAACTAGCAAAATTTATTCTCAGGTTCCGTTGGCTGATCGTTTCCGTTGTATTAGCCTTCACCGTGTTCACGGGATACCAGATCACAAAAATGCAGATCAACTCAGATGTGATCAGCTCCCTGCCTGATGATGACCCTGATGCAGCTCTTCTCAAAAAGATCGCCATTGAATTTGGCAGTAACAAGATGGGAATGGTGATCCTGGAAACGGAAGATCTTTTCCGAACCGAGACCCTTGAGCATGTAGTTCAGATCACGGAAGCGATAGAAGCAATAGATGGTATTATTTCTGTTAACAGCCTTACAAACATCATCGATATAAATGAGGCCGGTATCGGCAGTTTGGTCGACATCTATGATCTGCCCGATACCGAAGAGGAATTGGAAGCACTCCGGGAAAAAGTGTTTGCAAAAGAAATGTACAGAGGGAGCATTGTTTCTGAAGATGCTACCGCAACACTCATTGTCTTTTCACTTTCGGAAGATGCCAATGTAGAAGAGGTTGCCAAATCTGTTATTGAGCAGACCGAGGCTATGAACCTGCCGGAAACACTCTATTATGCCGGTTCTCCCATGATGATTACATCCATCACCAAACTCATTTCTTCAGACCTGACACTGCTCCTGCCTATTGCCTTCCTGCTGATCGCATTGATCCTGGCCTTATTCTTTAAAACCATCAGGGGGGTTCTGCTGCCATTGCTCACAGTTGGAATAGCCATTGTCTGGACATTGGGCATTATGGCTCTCCTGAATTATCAGATGTCCATGATCTCCAACAACATTCCGATTATCCTGCTTGCAGTGGGCAGTGCATATACCATTCATGTCCTGAACAGGATAAATGAAATGAAGGATACAGACAGGAGAAAAGCACTACTTAAGGCATTGATATATATTTTCATCCCCGTACTGCTCGCTGCTATCACCACTGCCATTGGATTCATGTCGTTCATCTTCGGGGCTTACCTGGAAATGATCCGCGATTTCGGGATCTTTACCTCCCTGGGTACCTTTTTCGCAGCCTTCCTGTCATTGTTTTTCACTCCGGCATTGATCGCAGGATTTTCAATTTATAACAAAAAAGCTGTTAGTGGGAAGCAAAAGCTGGAGATGCCGTTGCTCACAATTTATTTTCTGGCTCCCCTGAAAAAACTTTTGATCAAACATCCCAAGTATATCCTGACTTCATGGACTATTTTGATATTAATAAGTATCATGGGGGTCTTCCTGATCAAGAGGAGCGTTGATATACAAGAGTATTTCAAAAAAGACAATCCTGCCAGGACTGCCGAGAACATCATGATCAACAAATTTGGAGGATCCAAACCCATTTTTGTGGTCTTCCGCGGGGACATACAAAGCCCTGAAGTGCTTAACACCATGGTTGAGACTGCGGAATACATGAAGCAAAGTCCTGATGTGATGACCACCCAATCGATCACAAACCTGGTCAAAGAGATTAATTATGCCCTTGGTGAAGGGATTCGAAGGATCCCCCCTGAAAAGGACATGATAGAACAGCTCTGGGCTTTTTCCCTCGACGGGAATGACATCGTAAAAACCTATGTAAATGAGAACCTCGACGAAGCCATCATCATTTCCAAGTTCATCTCGCCCGACAACAAGGCCAAGATCGAATTTGCCAGGTATATGAAAACATTCATAAGTGAACATTCCACTGATGAATGTGAAATCGAGATCACCGGGATGCCATTTGTGGATGTGACCATGGACAAAAGTTTGATCAGAAGCCAGTTTGTCAGTTTGAGCATTGCCATTATTATGGTGATAATTTTTGTAGGGCTGTTCCTGCGTTCATTAAAGACAGGTATTTTTGCAACGATCCCCATTATTGCTGCCATTATCATCCTTTTCGGGGTGATGGGTTTCAGCGGTATTCCACTTAACATAGCAACAGTTTTGGTAGCCAGTGTTGCACTTGGCATAGGAATTGATTATTCCATCCATGTGATCAGCAATGTTAAACACCTGATGAAGACCCACGATGATGATATAAGCCACGCCCTGGAGGAGACCATCCTTGTTAGTGGCAAGGCCATCGTGATCAACGTGATCTCTGTATCGGCGGGCTTTCTCGTCCTGCTGTTTTCAGAAATGGTGCCTCTGCAGTATTTCGGCTTCCTGGT
>JAGLYE010000005.1 GCA_023132505.1 Bacteroidales bacterium
AAGAGCGTATTGTGCGACATAGTATATTTTTCTTCTAATATATAGCCGTCTTTGGTAAGTTTATCTTTGAGGTCGATTACGATACGCTGCGCTGATTTAGCCCCGATCCCCTTGATTGACTCCAGCAGTTTTGCATTTTCATGCGTAATAGCGGTACTGATCTCATCCGGTGAATATGCCGATAAAATCAATCTTGCCGTATTGGCCCCAACACCCGAAACAGAGATCAGATTGCGGAAGAGCAGCCTTTCCTGCTCTGAGGAGAAACCAAACAACATATGTGTGTCTTCCCTGACAAGCAAATGTGTATAAAGCTTGCAAATCTCACCCAGATGCAGATGGGAATAGGTGAACAAGGATATATTAATGAAGTACCCTACGCCATTAACATCAATTACTGCAAATGCCGGATTTACTTCTGATACTTTTCCCTCTACGTATGCATACATATAAGCGGTATAATATGGTTTGTATTTAATGCTGCAAAACTAATAAATATAATAATCTGTAAAAATTGCCAATTATCTGCCCGTCAAATTTAGAAATAATAAAAATTATAGCTTTTATTATATAAAAAAACCTAAGATATCATTAGCTTTGCCATTTTCTGTTATTTCATTAACAATACATAATTAAACATGGATAATCTCTTTCGTAAAGATGCCCTCAGTTATCATTCTGAAGGCCGGCCCGGAAAAATTGAAGTAATTCCTACAAAACCATATTCTACACAGCGTGACCTGTCTATGGCATATACGCCCGGAGTTGCGGACCCATGTCTGGAAATTCAAAAAAACCCGGATGACATATATAAATATACAGCCAAAGGAAACCTTGTTGCAGTGATATCAAATGGTACTGCCGTTCTTGGCCTTGGTGATATCGGAGCCGATGCAGGCAAACCGGTAATGGAAGGAAAGGGTTTGCTGTTTAAGATCTTTGCTGATATAGATGTTTTCGACATTGAAATAAGTGAAAAAGACATTGATAAGTTTGTAGATACCGTCGTTGCCATCTCAACCACTTTCGGTGGGATCAATCTGGAGGACATCAAAGCTCCTGAGTGTTTCGAAATTGAGGACAGGATCAAGGAAGCACTGGATATCCCTGTAATGCATGACGACCAGCATGGAACTGCTATCATTACATCTGCAGGCTTGCTGAATACGCTGGAGCTGACCGGGAAAAAAATTGAAAACCTGAAGATCGTAGTAAACGGGGCAGGAGCCGCAGCAATTTCCTGCATCAAGCTGTATCTGGCCTTAGGTGTAAAAAAAGAAAACATCATTATGCTTGATAGCAAGGGCGTACTGCATAAAGACCGTACTGACCTTAATAAAGTGAAAAAGGAATTTGTTACCGATAAAAATGTCCACACTCTGGAGGAGGCAATAAAGGGTGCTGATATGTTTCTTGGCCTTTCTGTTGCAGGTGTCCTGAAAAAAGAACTATTACTCAGCATGGCAAAAAACCCTGTGGTCTTTGCCCTTGCAAACCCGGTTCCCGAAATTGGCTATGAGGAGGCAATGGAAACCCGCGATGACATCATCATGGCTACCGGTCGTTCCGATTTTCCGAACCAAATAAATAATGTTCTTGGTTTTCCATTTATTTTTCGTGGAGCGTTGGATGTGAGAGCCACCACCATTAATGAAGAGATGAAACTTGCTGCATCACTAGCTCTTGCTAAACTTGCAAAAGAGCCGGTTCCGGAGGAAGTGAATATAGCCTATCACGAAAAGAATCTAAAATTTGGCAGGGACTATATCATCCCAAAACCGACTGATCTGCGTTTGATCATCCATGTGGCTCCGGCTGTGGCCAAGGCTGCTATAGATTCTGGTGTTGCCCGCAAACCAATTGAAGACTGGGATGCTTACAATGAAGAGTTAAATAAGAGACTTGGCATAAGCAACCCATTGATGCGACAGATCAAAGGGCGTGCGAAAAGTAATATACAGCGGGTGGTATTTGGTGAGGCTGAAGATTACAATATGCTTAAGGCAGCAGAAATTGTGCTAAATGAGAAGACAGCCATTCCAATCTTGCTGGGGAATGTAAATAATATCCAAAGTATTATTGAGGAGCATAGCCTTGAACTGGAGGGTGTAGAGGTTCTCGATCCCCGTTCTGATGTCCTCGATGGCAAAAGAAAAGAATTTGCCGAGCTGTTGTTCAGGAAAAGGCAAAGAGAGGGCGTTACCATAAAGACTGCTCATGACCTGCTTATACACAGGAATTATTTTGCTCCCATGCTTGTTGAAACCGGTTATGCTGATGCTATGATCTCCGGGCTGACCAGGAATTACCCATCTACCATCAAACCTGCCCTTGATGTGATCGGCATGAAAAAAGGCGACTCATTGATTTCCGGTATGTATATTATTAACACCAGGCATGGACCATACTTCTTTGCTGATTGTACGGTAAACAAGAATCCTTCAATGGAAGACCTTGTCGAGATCACACTGCAGACAAAGTATGCTGTTGAACAGTTCAAAATACAACCCCGGATAGCATTTGTATCTTACTCGAACTTTGGTTCTAATCCCGGTAATATCCCGAATAAGCAACGTGAGGCCATTGCCTATATGCATGAGCATTACCCTGAAATGGTCGTTGATGGTGAGATGCAGGCAAATGTGGCAGTAAACCAGGAAATTTTGGAGAAGAACTTCCCATTCTCCAAACTTGTTGGCGGACCAGCTAATACACTTATCTTTCCATACCTGACAGCAGGTAATATAGCATATAAATTACTTCAGGAACTGGCGAATGTAGAGGTGATCGGACCTGTATTGAACGGCTTGAGCAAATCTGTCCACGTTCTTCCTATTGGCAGCACCGTGAATGAAATTGTGAATATGGTAATGATCGCAGCCCTGGATGCACAATGTGTACATCGCAGGGACAAAGGCGAAAGCTGCACCTGATTATTTTTTCTCTTTTCCGGGTAATAAATAATGGGATTCTTCGTATTCTATTTTTGTTTATTGCAACCAAAATGCTTTCCTGCTTCAGGAACACTTGATGGTGTGCTATTTTGATTTTCCCTATTTTTGTAACTTTCTGGTATAAATTACGAATAACTTATATCGTCAGTATGACGAAGAAAAAGAAACAAAAAGAATTCATTATGAAGAAAATAACTGTTATAGGTGCAGGAAATGTTGGGGCCACCTGTGCCAACGTGATCGCACATAAAGATCTTGCCAGGGAAGTGGTTCTGGTTGATATCAAAGAAGGTGTTGCAGAGGGAAAGGCATTGGATATCTGGCAGACTTCATCCATTAATAATTTTAGCACACGTGTTACCGGGGTTACCAATGATTATTTGAAGACTAAAGGTTCGGGTGTTATCGTGATCACATCAGGCATTCCCCGTAAGCCGGGCATGTTGCGCGACGACCTTATCAAGACCAATGCCAGAATTGTGAAGGATGTTACTGAAAAGGCCATTCGCTACTCACCTGATGCCATTGTAATCATTGTGTCAAACCCTCTTGATGCAATGACCTATGCTGCATTCAGGGCTGCCAATAAGGATGCCAGAAAAGTATTCGGGATGGCTGGTATTCTTGATACCGGCCGGTATAAAGCATTCCTGGCAAATGCATTGGATGTTTCTCCCAAAGATATACATGCGATGCTCATGGGTGGCCATGGCGATAGCATGGTTCCGCTCAGGAGATATACTTCAGTAGCCGGTATTCCTATCACTGAGATGCTTAATGATGAGGAATTGGATGCCATTGATGAACGTACAAAAAAAGGTGGTGGAGAACTGGTGAACCTTATGGGTACATCTGCCTGGTATGCACCGGGTGCCGCTGCGGCTCAAATGGTTGAAGCCATCGTCGACGACCAGAAAAGGATTTATCCGGTCTGTGCACACCTGAATGGTGAGTACGGATTGAAAAATATTTACATGGGTGTTCCGGTAATACTCGGAAAAGATGGTATTGAGGAAATAATTGAGCTGAAGCTTAACGAAAGGGAAAAGGACATGGTGAAAGATTCAGCAAAATCAGTAAAAGAAGTTATAGGAATGCTTGACAAATTGAAACTCTTTGAATAATATACAGTTGTTCAAATAGAAACCCACAGGGCGGGCCGGTATTCCGGCCCGCCCTTTCTTTTTCTTGCGTAATTTCGTATATTTACCATATAAAAACAGGCCTTTCAGCTAAATTCAATACTTAAACCCGAATTGATGTCAAAACGTATTGTTGTCCTTACCGGCGCAGGGGTGAGCGCAGAAAGCGGAATTAAAACATTTCGCGATAATGATGGGCTCTGGAATAACCACAGGGTGGAGGAAGTAGCAACACCGGAAGCATGGGTTGCTGACATGGAGCTGGTACTTGAGTTTTATAACCAGCGGCGGAAACAACTATTCGAATGTGAACCCAATCCGGCGCATTATGCACTGGCCGAACTCCAGGAAAAATATGACGTCCGCATTATTACTCAAAATGTAGATGATTTGCATGAAAGGGCAGGGTCAGAACAGGTCCTTCACCTGCACGGGGAATTGAAAAAAGCAAGGAGTACCATTGATCCTGATTACATTATCGAACTGCAAGAATGGGAATTGAAAGCAGGCGATACATGCCTGAAAGGCGGGCAGTTGCGTCCACATATTGTCTGGTTTGGCGAGCCCGTGCCAAATATTACACTCGCTGCCGAAATTGCAACAACTGCCGATATCTTAATGGTGATTGGCACTTCTATGCAGGTCTATCCTGCTGCAGGACTGATCCATTATGCTCCTGTTGATTGTATAAAATATTATATTGACCCTGCTGTTCATGAAAACAGAATGGTGAAAAACCTGAAAACAATCTGCAAAAAGGCCGGGGAGGGAGTCCCGGAACTGGTAAGGGAATTATTAAATACTTGATCCATGACCGAGAACAAAGCAATGCAGACAAAATATATTTTTGAAAAGGCAAAGCACTATTGTACCTATCAGGAGCGATCCGTATTTGAGGTGAAAAATAAACTCCAGGCATGGAATGTGAGACCTGAAGTAGCCCTGAAGGTTATCAAGTCGCTGGAAGAAGAAAATTATCTCAACGAAGAACGCTTCGCAAGGGTTTTCGCAGGAGGAAAATTCAGGATCAAGAAATGGGGAAGGAATAAGATCATTGCTGAACTGAGAGCAAAAAGAATTCCGGACCTGATCATTCAGATAGGACTGGATGAAATCGATGAGTATGAGTATGAAAAGGCCCTTCGTGCTGTTATTGAGAAAAAAAGATCATCTTTTGACAGCCCGGAAAGTTATATTAATAGAAATAAAATTTATAACTTCGTATTATCAAAGGGATACGAAAAGTACCTTATTTTAAAATATTTATAATCCAATTTATTTAATCCAAAAAGTTCTATCCGGTTATAGCCAGGATGTGGTAAGCTTTGCCCAGATGGCAGGGGCCCTTTGCGGGGTTGTGCTGGATGTGAACGGAAACACCTTGGCCAACGCAACGGTTGCTATCAGTGCCGAAGATGAGTCGTTAACCAATGGCATTATCCCCAACGCTTATACAGGCATGTTCAATGGCTTCCGTGGATGGTTGGTCGACAATATCCTTGTTACTGACAAAGCTCCATTGAAAGCTGCGAATACAACAAAGGTTTATGGTCCGGATCCAAAGCCAAGGACAAACTAAAATTGCATAGCCGGGTTTCCCGGTAATCCGAAGGCTGTTGAAAACCTATAATTAGGTCGTTCAGCAGCCTTCTTTTTTTTATCTTTGTCCAAAACAATTTTCATGGTTTCCCAGGAAGATATTAAAGCACTGAATAAGAGGCTTGAAGCCTTGAGGAGGTTCCTTTGACGTCGACAACAAGAATAACCTGATCGAAGAAAAGGAAAAAATCACCTACAGCCCCGATTTCTGGAATGAGCCCAAAAAAGCGGAAGAAGTTCTCAAAGAGATCAAATCCATCAAATTCTGGACCGATGCTTATAGCAAAGTAAGTACTGCCTTTGATGACCTGATGGTTATTTTTGGGTTCTTTAATGAGGGTGAAGGATCAGAATCCGGCCTTAATAAACAATACAGGAGTACACTCAAGGCAGTTGAGGACCTTGAATTCCTGAATATGCTCAGTGGTGAGGAAGATAAGCTGAGTGCTATCCTCCAGATCAATGCCGGTGCAGGGGGTACAGAAAGCCAGGACTGGGCAGAGATGCTGATGCGTATGTATTATCGTTGGGGAGAACGCAATAATTATAAGGTTAAGGAACTTGAAATGAGCGAGGGTGATGTGGCAGGCATTAAGTCTGTTTCACTGGAGTTTGAGGGGGATTTTGCCTTTGGCTATCTGAAAGGTGAAAATGGCGTTCACAGACTGGTGCGCCTATCCCCGTTTGATTCAGCAAATCGCAGGCATACTTCTTTCGCTTCAGTTTATGTTTATCCTGTGGTTGATGAAAACATCGAGATTGAGATCAGTACATCTGATATTACCTGGGATACTTTCCGCTCGAGCGGGCCGGGTGGGCAGAATGTCAATAAGGTTGAAACTGCTGTACGATTACGGCACGAGCCTTCCGGGCTGGTTATCGAATGTCAGGAGACACGCTCACAAGGACAAAATCGGGAGAAAGCCCTGCGCATGCTGAAATCACAGTTGTATGAGATTGAAATGAGGAAGAAAAAAGAGGCCCAGGCAGAGATAGAAGGCAATAAAAAGAAGATCGAATGGGGTTCGCAGATCCGATCATATGTTATGCATCCTTATAAAATGGTGAAAGATGTACGTACCGGCTATGAAACGGGTAATGTACAGGCAGTGATGGATGGCGAACTGAATGAGTTCATTAAAACTTATCTGATGCAATTTGGCCAAAGCTAGCTAAACCAGAAACCAGTACACCTACGCTAAAGCTACGGTGCACGAAGTAACCAGTAACCAGTAACCAGTAACCCAAAACATGTATAAAATCTATCACAATCCGAGATGTAAGAAATCAAGGGCAGGGCTGCAGTACCTGAAGGAAAAAGGTATTGAACCCGAGATCATTGATTACTTAAAAAACCCTGTTACCGAGGATGAGCTAAAGGATATTCTCGTTAGGTTGCACAAAAAACCAAGCGAGATCATACGTACACAGGAAGCAATTTATAAGTCTGATCTTAAAGGTAAGAATTTCACTGATGATGAATGGGTGAAGATCCTGCTGGAATATCCCAAGCTCATCCAACGCCCTATAGTTGTTAAAGGACCCAAAGCAATTCTTGGGGACCCGGCATCAGGGATTGATGTATTGCTGTAAATTTTTCAACATTAATATAAAACCTAAACTCAAAATGGAATATCGTATAGAGAAAGACACCATGGGAAATGTGGAAGTCCCCTCCGATAAATATTGGGGCGCTCAAACCCAACGTTCAAAGAATAATTTCAAGATCGGGGAGGCAGGCTCTATGCCGGTCGAAATCATCAGGGCCTTCGCGTATCTGAAGAAGGCAGCAGCACTGGCTAATAATGAGCTGGGCGTATTGCCTGATAATAAGATGAACCTGATCGCACAGGTTTGCGATGAGATTCTGGATGGTAAGCTGGATGATAATTTTCCGCTTGTGATCTGGCAAACCGGCTCCGGCACACAGTCGAATATGAATGTAAACGAAGTTGTTGCAAACCGTGCACATGTGCTGAATGGTGGGAAGCTTGGTGAGGGCGAGCGCCCGATCCATCCAAATGATGACGTGAACAAGTCGCAGTCTTCCAACGACACTTTTCCCACAGCCATGCATATCGCGGCGTATAAAATGATTGTAGAGATCTCCATTCCGGGTGTGGAACTCTTACGCAATACACTGGCTGAAAAGGCACAAGCTTTTGATGAAGTGGTGAAAACCGGCCGTACCCACCTAATGGATGCCACTCCACTCACCCTGGGCCAGGAATTCTCAGGATATGTTTCTCAACTGGACCATGGCCTTGTTGCGATAAAAAATACATTGCCGCATCTGACAGAACTTGCCCTGGGTGGAACAGCCGTCGGTACCGGATTAAATACCGCCAGGGGTTATGATAAGCTTGTTGCATCGAAAATGGCTGAGTTAACCGGCTATCCTTTTCTGACAGCTTCGAACAAGTTTGAATCACTATCGGCACATGACGCCATGGTTGAAGCTTCCGGGGCATTGAAAACCCTGGCTGTTAGCTTGATGCACATTGCCAATAATCTGAGGATGCTTGCCTCCGGCCCACGATGCGGTATCAGCGAGATCATCTTTCCATCCAACGAACCCGGTTCGTCGATAATGCCCGGTAAGGTGAATCCCACACAGGCAGAAGCCCTTACCATGGTTTGTGCCCAGGTGATCGGGAATGATGCCGCAATAACAGTAGGGGGGATGCAGGGGCATTTTCAGCTGAATGTATTCAAGCCGGTGATGGTTTATAATTTGCTTATGTCGGCCCGACTGATCGGTGATGCCTGCGTTTCTTTCAATAATAATTGTGCAGTGGGCATCGAACCCAATCATCCGTACATTAAAAAGAACCTGGAGAACTCCCTGATGCTGGTTACCGCCCTGAACACACATATCGGTTATGAGAATGCAGCGATCATTGCCAAGAAAGCACATGCCGAAGGCATTACCCTGAAAGAAGCGGCGCTTGCCCTGGATATGCTTACCGAAGAGGAATTTGATGAATGGGTGGATCCAACAAAAATGATCGGCCCTAAATAGGATTTCTTCTTATCTTTGGGTTATGAACAGTCTGATAGACAGCATAAAATCGCTTGCATCTGCTTATATGCAGGAGGTGACAGATATTCGTCGCCATTTGCACCGGCATCCTGAACTTTCATTTAAAGAGTTTGAAACAGCAAAGTTTATTGCCGGTAAACTGAAGGAGTACGGTATCCCTTATGAGGATAAGATAGCAACGACAGGCATTGTCGCATTGATCAAGGGTAAAAATCCGGAAAGCAAGGTGGTTGCCCTGCGGGCAGATATGGATGCCTTGCCTATTAAGGAAAAAAACACAGTTGAATATTGCTCAATATATGAGGGCGTAATGCATGCCTGCGGACATGATGCCCATATGGCATGTTTACTGGGTGCTGCTAAGATCCTTCAGGAGATAAGGGATAGCTTTTATGGAATGGTAAAGCTGATCTTTCAACCCTCCGAAGAGTACTACCCCGGAGGGGCCAGGGTTATGATAGAAGAAGGGGTGCTTGAAAACCCGAAGCCTGATGCCATCTTCGGACAGCACGTGTTTCCTGAATTGGATGCAGGCAAGATCGGTATGAAATCTGGGAAATTTATGGCCTCAACCGATGAGGTGTACATTACCGTGAAGGGAAAGGGTGGCCATGCTGCCATCCCGGATAAGGTAATCGACCCTGTGTTGATCGCATCCCATATTGTGGTTGCCCTGCAGCAAATAGTGAGCAGAAAGTCAAGCCCGCTTATGCCAACAGTGCTTTCTTTCGGAAAGATCTCTTCAGAAGGAAAAACCAATATCATCCCTGATGAAGTAAGGCTGGAAGGGATCATCCGTACTTTCGATGAAAATTGGAGAAAGGAGATAACAGAGCAGATCACCAAAATTGCCTGTGGCATGGCCGAAAGCATGGGCGGTAGCTGTGAAGTAACTATTGAACAGGGCTATCCGGCAGTTGTTAATAATGCGCAGCTGACTAATAAGGCATGGGATTTTGCAGTTGAATACCTTGGCAGTGAAAATGTTCATGAGCTGGATATGCGGATGACTGCCGAAGATTTTTCCTATTTTGCTCAAAAAGTGCCGGGCTGTTTCTATCGCCTGGGAACACGGAATGAAAAAAAAGGGATTAGCTCGAATCTGCATTCCTCAACTTTTGACCTTGACGAATCCAGCCTGGAAACCGGAATGGGGATACTTGCATGGTTTGCTGTATGTGAGTTGGCTGTGGACCGATAGGAACAGAATTTGCTATAATGTTGGTAAACGGAAAAGAATATCGCAGTGTGTGGATGGAAGGAGGTACTGTATTCATGATCGATCAGAATGAATTGCCTTTTACTTTAAGGATCATTGAATCACATCAGTACCAGGATACCTGTCATGCTATCCGAACGATGACTGTCAGGGGAGCAGGGGCAATTGGAGTTGCTGCCGGCTTTGCAATGGCACAGGCTATTCTCCAGGCTCCGAAAAAGGGCTGGGAGGAATTCATAATGAATGCACGCTATGAGATAGAAGCCACCAGGCCCACTGCCAGAAACCTGTTTTATGCTACGGATCGTGTTTACAATGCCGGGAATGGCTCTGCAGAAAAAGCAGTGATCGAGGCACAGGATGTCGCTGATGAAGATGCCAGGGATTCGCGCAATATCGGGAAATTTGGCAATGAGCTGATCAAAGATAAATTCAACATTTGTACTCACTGCAATGCGGGATGGCTGGCGTTCGTAGATTATGGTACTGCTTTATCTCCGGTTTACCTGGCACATAAATCCAATAAAAGCATATTTGTTTATGTAAACGAAACCCGTCCGCGTGGACAAGGTGCGCGGCTTACGGCCTGGGAACTTTATCAGGCAGGTATCCCGCATATGATCATCCCGGATAATGCTACAGCATCCGTTATGGCCGAGGGGAAGGTGGATATTATGATTGTTGGTGCTGACAGGATTGCGGCCAACGGGGATGTTGCCAACAAGATTGGCACCCTTGAAAAAGCCATTATCGCCCACACATTCAATGTGCCGTTTTATGTTGCTGCCCCCACTTCTACTATTGACCTGAACTGTGACTCAGGAAATAAGATCCCTATTGAGGAAAGGGATGAAAATGAAGTGCTTTATCAACATGGCATTGACAGGGAAGGAAAACTTCATGAAGTGCTTGTATGCTCTCCCGGATCCCATGCGTACAACCCCGCATTTGATATCACCCCTGCCAACCTTATAAGCGGCATTATTACTGAAAGAGGAATTGTAGAAGCTGAGAAAGAAAGTATATTATCATTGTTTGACAGAAACGAATAAAATCTATTTATGGAACTTAGCCTGAAAGAAAAGTTTGTGATTCTTGCCTACGATCCTACCAAAGGCAACAACCTTGCATCAAACTATATAGGATACGGGATCGCAGGTGCCATGCTGCTCGAACTTGCAGGGATGAAAAAGATCAGTATTGATAACAAGAAAATCAAGCTTCTTGATAGTCATAAAACCGGTGATGATTTGCTTGATCATGCAATCGAGATCATCAGGAATTCATCAAAACCATTCAAGGTTAAAGCCCTGATAGGGAAGATACAGAATAAACCGGCAAAATATAAGAAGCCCATTATCAATGGATTGGTCAAAAAACGTTATTTGCGTAAAGTGCACAAAAAGTTTCTCATATTTCCTTATAAGCGATATCCTTCAGCCAATCCCGGGTACAGAAATAATCTCGTAGAATATGTCCGGAGACTTGTATTAAGAAAAACCGAATCAGACTCTGATATTCCTTTTCTTGTTGGCCTGGCAGGTGCATGCAGGTTTTCCGGGAAATTCTTCAGGACTAAAGAAGAACGTAAAACGGCAAAAACACGGATAAAAGAAATTGTTAAGGAAAGTGAGGTTGATCAGGCCATCGATGAAACCATCAAAGCTGTACAAGCGGCAGTCATGGCGGCGGTTATTACCTCAGCCGCTCTAACATCAAGCTCAGGCTAAGATTGGATATTAGAAATGGATCTTATGATAATCATAGGTCTGGTTATCCCTGAAATGTTTGATTTTCTGTGCGAGATGTAGAAAGACCTCAAGTTTGTTTTTCGCAAGCCATTGCAGCGCCGGTTTTTTTTTATTGCAGGCATCTGCAAAGATCACCAGGAAATCCATTTTATGGTTTTTTAACCATAAGTAGGCTTTTGGGTTATTGTCAATGGCGCCATCAAGTGCTGCCAGCTCGGGGAATTTGTTTGCCATGAGCCACTTAAAAGCATACTCACTACCCCGGATAGCACTGGAGAGCGCTGCCAGCTCAGGATATCCATTCTTCAGTAACCACTCGTAGATCTTTTCATTTTCATCGAAAGTTGCTCCGAAGGCCATCAGTATTTTGGGAGGATAATGAAGCATGAATTATATTATTTTCATATTTAACCGAAAACCTTGATCTTAATCCCGGCCAGGTTCACCAGTTTTGCGATCTCCGATAATTGCTCGAATGAAATTTTTTCCAGGGTTTGTTCAGGCGTTGCCCGGTCAATGGGGTATATCATAACATATTGCGGATCTATTTTTTTAAGCAGGCTTATCCAGGCTTCTACTTCTTCATCTTTAGTATTGTCAATAAATATTCCCTTATGTGTTCCCCTTAGAAATAATGTTTGAACTATCACTTTTCCATTAAAACGGCACAACTTATCAACCACCTCATCCATGCTTAATTTGCCTGCGGGCTGATTGATAAGTTGAAAAAGGTGATCATTGCCGACATCCAGCTTTTGGATATTGTTATCAATAGACAAAAGTGCATCAAAAACTTGCTTCCGGTGAAGCATACTGGCATTGGATAATACGGTGATCTTTGCCTCGGGGTAGTATTCATCCCTGAGCGCTATCGTATCCTTTACGACTTCCGGGAAATCGGGGTGTATTGTAGGCTCTCCATTCCCGGCAAAAGTAATGGCATCGGGAGCCTGACCTGCCTCTTTCATGTCTTTTAGCTTTTGTTCAAGCAGCTTTTTCACCTCTTTCCTCTCCGGCAGACCTCTACCTCCTTTGGGTTTCTGGTGGGTCCATCCACATTCACAATAGATGCAGTTGAAGGTGCAGTACTTAAAATCTACAGCTAATAAATTAATACCAAGTGAAACCCCCAGCCTCCTGCTCATTACAGGACCAAATACCGTTTCATGAAATAGAAATCCACTCATAAGAAAGGTTTGGATAAAGGTAGTGATTTTAGTATTAGGTATTAAATGCAAAGTATTAAGAAATGGTATATGCAGGCCTCCGTACTGAATAAATAATTACAATTCAGCACTTCATTTTTGCATGTACTTGATACTTTGTACTTAATACCCAGTACCAAATAATTACTACATTTGCGGTCTGTAAAAGATGTCAAACCTCGACCAGATTAGGGAGCCTGTAAAGGAGCATATCAAGGAGTTTGAAAAGTATTTTCGTGCTTCTATGAAGAGCAATGTGCCATTACTCGACAGGATCACCCGCTATATTGTGAAGCGGAAGGGCAAGCAGATGCGTCCCCTCTTCGTATTTCTGTCGGCTGAGATTGCCGGGGGGGTGAATGAATCAACATACCGGGGTGCATCCCTTGTCGAATTATTGCATACTGCTTCCCTGGTGCATGATGATGTTGTGGACGATTCAAATGAGCGCAGGGGCGTCTTTTCCATCAATGCTCTCTGGAAGAATAAGATTTCGGTCTTGGTTGGGGACTTTCTTCTGTCGAAAGGCTTGCTGCTTTCCCTTGATAATGACGACTTTGAGTTGCTGAAAATTGTCTCCAATGCAGTAAGGGAAATGAGTGAGGGAGAGCTTTTGCAAATTGAAAAAGCCAGGAAACTCGATATTGAAGAGGATATTTATTTTAAGATCATCCGTAAAAAGACAGCATCTCTTATCGCCTCATGTTGTGCCTGCGGCGCATACTCTTCATGCGGAGACCTTGCTCTTAGCGAAAAGATGAGGCAATTTGGTGAAATGGTGGGCATGGCCTTTCAGATCAAAGACGACCTTTTTGATTATCAGAAAGCCAATAATACCGGTAAACCTTCCGGAATTGATATTCGCGACAAGAAAATGACCCTTCCATTGATATACTTGCTGAATAAATCAGCTAAGGCAGATAAACGCCGGATCATCAACACCATTAAAAATCACAGCACTGATCCTGACAAAGTTTCCGGCCTGATCTGGGAGGTGATAGATGGTGGTGGCATTGCCTATGCACAGGAAAAGATGACCCATTACAGGGATGAGGCTCTTACCATCTTGGATAGCTTTGATGCTTCTCCTGCCAGAAAATCTATGGCCGATCTGGTTTTGTTCACGATCGAAAGAGACAAGTAATCCTTGCCTCCCAAAGCTGGGCCGCCCTGCTCAGATGCGGCTGGAACTCCTCCACTTTGTTAAGCGTTTCTTTACTATTTAAATCATGCTGCAATTTTTAAACGGCTGTAAGAGTTATTATAAAAAATAATCATGCGGTGCACCAATTTCTTATCATAGCTTTGTTAATCTTATTTTCAGGTAAGGGGGGCGAACCTTATGCTGTCCAGGCCTGTGTGAGTGAACAGGAAATTCATTTGTTTGAACTTGTCAATGTTTACAGGAGAGAGAACAATCTCCCGGCCATTCCTTTATCTCCATCATTATGCTTTGTTGCTGGTGCACATGTATGGGATTTGAATACTAATCAGCCAGACAGGGGTAGGTGCAATATGCATAGCTGGTCGGGATCGGGGCTCTGGACCGCATGTTGTTATACGGAAGATCATAAACGTGCCCGTTGTATATGGTCAAAGCCCCGGGAACTGACAGATTATGAGGGCTTTGGATATGAAATTGCTTATTATAGTTCCTGGCCGGCCAAAGAGCATCAAAATATGGCCAGGGCAGCCATGGATGGCTGGATGGGAAGTCCCGGACATAACAGTATGATCTTGAATAAATATGCCTGGAAGCGTGTAAAATGGAATGCAATGGGAGTTGGGATATATGGGAACTATGCTGTGGTATGGTTTGGGGAGGAGAAGGATCCAGTCAGAAAAGTCAAGCGTTGCCCTTAGCCTTTTTATTATTGAGTTCCAATCCCGATATCCAGTATCCAGTATCCAGTATCCAGTATCCAGTATTTTCCTGAATTAATCTATCTTTGAAAAAAATGATCCTATGAAGCAACTCATACTTTCCCTGATTTTTATCTTTATTGTTGGGTTTGGATTTGCCCAGAAATTCAATGGCGGGGCCATGATCGGCATTGCTCCCAGCCAGGTAGCAGGAGATAAATACTCTGGTTTTAATAAGGCGGGTCCCTTAGCTGGGGTTTTTGTCAATTTCCAGCCGGTCAAACACTCTTCTTTACAAATGGAGTTGTATTATGTTCAAAAAGGCAGCCGTAAAAATGCCAATGCCGTTGAACAGGATTATGAATCCTATCTGCTGCGACTGAACTATGTTGAAATGCCGCTGCTATATAAACTGCACATTGGCTGGTTTGCCATTGAAGCCGGGCCATCAATAGCATTTCTGATGAGCGGATATGAAGAACGGAACGGAGAAGATATCAAAGCTGATGACTTTGCCACAGCAACATTCCAGCTAAACTTTGGAGTAGTGTTTACCATTGCCCAAAACTGGAAAATCGATATCCGGACCAACAATTCCTTAACGAACCTCAGGAACCAGACTTATACTGGCCATGTTTCACGTTTTTGGACACACGGACAGTTTAATGATGTATTACAGATCACCTTTGCTTATCAGTTTTTCCATTTTGGGAAATAGTTGAAATGGTCCGCCACGGCGGATCTACGCTTCGCTTCGATTGAACTGGTCGAATTGGTTGTATCCACCTTCTTCATTCACATTCTTATTCTTGTTCTTATTCTTATTCTTATTCCTTGTTCCTTATTCCTTGTTCTATATTCCTCCTCAGCCCTTCATACCCAACCCTCTCAACAGCCGTGCCCTCAAAAAGCATATTGAAAGTCTTTTCATCCAACTCTTCCCAGTCCTGGTTGCTCATCCGGCTTAATTGCGGATATGGGTTAAAAGCAGGTTCTTTATGTGGTTTGGAGAAGCGGTTCCAGGGACAAACATCCTGGCAAATATCGCAGCCAAAGATCCAATCGTTCAAGTTGTCTCGTTGCTCGGCCGGGAGTTCACCTTTGTGCTCGATGGTAAGGTAGGAGATACACTTTCTGGAATCAATAATACCCGGAGAAATGATCGCAGCAGTGGGGCATGCATCCATGCATTGAGTGCAACTGCCGCAATATTCCCCCAACTCTTCTTTATCATAAGAGAGCTCAAGGTTTGTTATGATGGTTCCGATAAAAAAGAAAGATCCCTTCTTCTTATTGATAAGGCAGGAGTTTTTCCCGATCCATCCCAACCCGCATTTTACGGCCCAGGCTTTTTCCAGCACAGGTGCTGAATCTACGAAAACCCTGGCTATGACTTTACCGACCTCGTCTTCAACACCATCAACGATTTTCTGCAATTTCTCTTTGATTACATCGTGATAATCCTTTCCGTATGCATACTTAGAAATCTTGTATTTTCCTTCTGATAAAGACTTGTCGTGGGGATAATAATTATACAGAACCATGATCACAGAGCTGACCCAACTGTTAAGCAGTGTGGGATTAAGCCTTTTATCGACATTCCTGCTCATATAGGTCATTGATGCATGATTGCCATTTTTAAGCCATTCCTTGAAAATGAAAGATTCTTTTTGAAGGGGAGTTGCTTTTGTAATACCACAGGCATCAAATCCAAGGTTTATTGCCAAATTTTTGATCAGTTGACTGATGCTATCTTTTGAAGCAGGCATGGTATTACTGCTCAAAGAGCCCTTGCTGGTTCCCTCCCTTGACCTTTCCGAGGTGCTTATAAGCGTTTTCTGTTGCTTCGCGTCCGCGTGGAGTACGCATCAGGTATCCTTCCTGGATGAGAAATGGTTCGTATACCTCTTCAATGGTTCCGCCATCTTCCCCAACCGCTGTAGCAATAGTGCTGATCCCCACGGGCCCTCCTTTGAATTTATCGATGATGGTGAGCAGGATCCTGTTATCCATTTCATCCAGTCCGTTTTTATCTACATTAAGTGCCAACAAGGCGTGTTTGGCTATGTCCAGATCGATAGTCCCATTCCCTTTTATCTGGGCAAAGTCGCGTACCCTTCTGAGGAGCAGATTGGCAATTCGTGGCGTCCCACGGCTGCGTCGTGATATTTCTGAAGCTGCATCGGGTTCCATAGGGACTTTTAAAATGGATGCTGACCGATTCAGTATTTTCTCAAGTGTTTTGGAATCATAGTAGGAAAGGCGAAGGTTAATTCCAAACCTGCTTCTGAGTGGAGCAGTGAGTAAGCCGGAACGTGTAGTGGCACCAATCAAAGTAAAAGGGTTGATGGCGATCTGTACACTGCGGGCATTGGGGCCTGATTCGATCAGTATATCAAGCTTGAAATCTTCCATGGCAGCATAAAGATATTCCTCCACTACCGGGCTGAGTCTGTGTATCTCGTCGATGAACAGTACATCGCGTTCTTCCAAACTGGTTAATAATCCGGCCAGGTCACCGGGCTTGTCAACCACAGGTCCGGAAGTAACTTTGACGTTTACGCCCAGTTCATTTGCGATTATATAGGAAAGGGTAGTTTTGCCCAGGCCAGGCGGACCGTGCAAAAGAACATGGTCAAGTGCTTCGTCTCGTTGGCTGGCAGCTTCAACGAATATTTTTAAGTTGTCAACAACCTTGGCCTGTCCTGAAAATTCCGTAAATTCTGCAGGCCTCAACACTTTTTCTATTTCAAGTTCTGCCTGGCTGAGATAATCGCTCCTTGGATCGAGATTTTCGTTCATGCAAGTTTTGTTTTCAGCAGATATGCAATTCTGTAATATCTCGTGTTTTAAACGCTAATCACGGATTAATTCGCAATAAATGCCTTGCTAAATTAGTTTATTTTACGTATATTTATTATTTTAGCTTGGGATAGAATTATAATAAACCATGAAAAACCTGCTGGTAGCCATCGATTTTTCCAGAAATTCGATCCAAGCTCTTGAGTATGCACTCATGTATGCAGATCGTTTTAAGGCAGATATATCACTGATCTGGGTGGATAACAGTGTCGGACCCGACCTGATGGTAGAAAGAACGGACGGTGAATCCCGCTATGAATCCCGTGAACTTTTAAAGGAGATCATAGATAAATATCAAAGAAAATTCAAAAAAAGGAACATCAGTTTTAACCTCAGGAAAGGAAAGGTGTATGAGGAAATTTCAAAACAGGCCAAAAAAATTAGTGCCGATCTGATCTTTGCCGGAACGCACGGAATTACCGGTTTTGAAAAATATTGGATCGGTAGCAATGCTTACCGTATCGTTACACATGCTCCCTGTCCTGTAATTACTCTCCGTCAGGATTTTAAGTTTGACAGGAGTGTTAAAAACATACTTCTGCCTATTGATGGCTCGAAGCAGTCAAGCAATAAGGTGAAAGTCACTGCTGATATTGCAGAGGCGTTCGGGGCAGAAGTTCAGGTGTTGGCTTTACATACATCCAAACTTGGTTCATTGAGAAGACAGGTAGATAAACACCTGGGCATTGTGAAAGAACATCTGGATAAAAACAACATAAACCATATTATTAGTGAAGTCAGCACTAAAAACCTGACACAGGATACCATTGATTTTGCTGCCAAAAATGAGGTAGACTTGATTGCTATCATGACAGAACAGGAAACAACACAGGCCAATGTTTTTCTGGGTACTTTTGCGCGGCAACTGGTAAATAACTGCCCGGTGCCGGTTCTGAGTATCCGGACATCGGCGGTGGGTAAAATTTAATATCAACAGAATGCGTTTATCTGTAGTTATATTAGTATTTATCTTAAGTACAATTTCTTTGAACTTATTCTCACAGGCAGATGGAAACGGTTATGTTATAATCGTTCAGGATCCCAGGATTGATACCATACTGAATAAGCACCTTGAGATGAATAAGGCTCTCTTGTTGAATACTGATAACTTTGCAATTGATGGTTACAGGATCCAGATATTTGAGGAATCAGGCAATAAATCCAGTACCAGGGCCCGTGAAGTAATGTCAGAGTTTTCCTCCAAATACACCGATATGCCCATCTACCTGACTTGGCAGGCACCA